>JAYTGY010000193.1:0-5740 GCA_043733065.1 Ferruginibacter sp. | reverse complement strand
ATTTGGTATTTTATGCGTGCATCTAAATTATTTAATTGCCCCACCAAATCTTTTCCAAGTACTTCATCGCTTATTCCACTTATCTTATCTACTTCTTTTCGTTTCTCTATTAATTTTGCTCTAGCACTGTCTGGCAAAGGGTTTTGCTCAAATATCGAACGATATACATCGTTATCTCTTTTTTCTAATGTGGCCACTTGCTCTTCCAAACTGCCCACTTTTTCTTTTAATATGTTATAATTTTCTTTTACAATTTCCAATTTTATTGACTCGGCATTTTTGGGCTTTGGGCCAAATTTTGTATATAAATAAATAACGATTGTGCTGCTTACGATTAATGCAGATAAAAACCCAAAAAATCGCAAAAGCCTTACCCGAAAAGGTGTAGAAAGCTTTTCGTAACGAAGTGTGTTAGTATTATAAAAATATTTTATTTTCTTCATTGAAATATAACTTACAAAATACGAATAACGAATGTAGTAATCCCTATTTCTAAAACAATTAATTAATTTGGTTAGATTTTAAAAATCAAAAACAATTGAACAATTTAGCTATTCCACAATAAAACGTTTCAACTAATCAACTAAATTTGCGCAATTACAAATATAACGGCTAATTAATATAAAGAATAGCTTTAAAATTGTAATAAAGTACAAACAAGAAATACAAACAATTTTATGACATCAAGCGAAATACGCCAACAGTTTTTAGATTTTTTTAAGAGTAAACAACATACCATTGTTTCATCTGCACCTATTGTTGTAAAAAACGATCCAACATTATTGTTTACCAATGCAGGTATGAACCAGTTTAAAGATTATTTTTTGGGCAATAAACAACCAGATAGTAAACGCATTGTGGATACCCAAAAATGTTTGCGTGTAAGTGGCAAGCACAACGATTTGGAAGAAGTGGGCGTGGATACATATCATCATACCATGTTTGAAATGTTGGGCAACTGGAGCTTTGGAGACTATTTTAAAAAAGAAGCCATTGCATGGAGTTGGGAGTTGCTAACAGAGGTTTATAAAATTCCGAAAGAAAATTTATACGTTACTATTTTTGAAGGCGACGAAAAAGAAGGTTTGCCAAAAGATGAAGAAGCATACAACGAATGGAAAAAATATGTGCAAGAAGATCATATTTTATTAGGTAATAAAAAAGATAATTTTTGGGAAATGGGCGATACTGGCCCTTGTGGTCCTTGTACAGAAATACATGCAGATACAAGAACAATAGCAGAAAAAGCAACTATAAATGGTGCTACACTTGTAAACAACGATCATCCTCAGGTGATAGAAATTTGGAATAATGTATTTATACAATTCAACAGAAAAAAAGATGGCACATTAGAACCTTTGCCAGCAAGCCATGTAGATACTGGTATGGGTTTTGAAAGATTGGTACGTGTATTACAAAACAAAACGAGTAATTATGATACCGATGTTTTTACAGGAATGATAGATGCAATAAGTAAAATTGTAAATAAAACGTATAAAGCGGAAGACGATAAAGAAAGTATAGCTTTTAGGGTTTTAGCAGATCATATACGTGCCATTAGCTTTACCATTGCCGATGGGCAATTGCCTTCAAACACAGGCGCAGGTTATGTTATACGCCGCATACTACGCAGAGCAGTTCGTTATTATTATTCTTATTTAGATTATAAGCAGCCGCTCATGCATCAGTTATTGCCAGTGATTGCTGAGCAGTTTGCAACGGTGTTTCCAGAGCTAAAAGCACAACAAGATTTTGTTGGAAAAGTGATTAAGGAAGAAGAAGAAGGGTTTTTAAGAACGTTAGGAAAGGGTATTGAAACATTAAATTCAATATTTGAGTATGGAAATAGTTTAAAAATAAAAGAACAAGGAGGATTATCTCCAATTGTTATTTCACAGAAAAATTTTCCATTGTTGAATAAAGTTGATACGGTTTTTGTTTTAAATAATGGGATTTACGGGACAAGAGACTTAAGTGGTCAATTGTGCTTTTTACTTTTCGATACTTTTGGTTTTCCTGTAGATTTAACTAAATTAATTGCCCAAGAAAATGGATATGGAGTAGACGAAATTGGTTTCGAAACAGAAATGCTAAAACAAAAAGACCGCTCTCGTGCAGCCACAGCAATGGATACAGAAGATTGGCAAATTATAAACGAAGGCAATGTAAGTTTTGTAGGATATGATTCTTTAGAAACAAAAACAAAAGTATTACGCTACAGAAAAGTAAGTGGAAAAGGAAAAGAATTGTATCAAATTGTATTAGAGCAAACGCCTTTTTATGCAGAGAGTGGTGGGCAGGTTGGGGACAATGGTCAATTACGAATTGGAAATTACGAAATACGGATTTTGGATACAAAGAAAGAAAATGATTTGATTATTCATTTTACTGAAACAATACCTGCAGATTTGAGTGGAGAAGTGGTGGCAAGTGTTAATGCAGATAGGAGGCACAAAATTACGATTCACCACAGCGTTACACACCTTATGCATGCTGCATTACGCAATGTATTAGGTACACATGTAGCACAAAAAGGAAGTTTGGTAAATGATGAGTATTTGCGATTTGATTTTTCTCATTTTACAAAAATGAGTGATGATGAAATAGCACAAGTAGAGAAACTCGTGAACCAAAAGATAAGAGAAAACATACCTGTAGTTATAAAAAGCATGAGCAAAGAAGATGCTATGAAAACTGGTGCTATGGCTTTGTTTGGCGAAAAATATGGCGAAATGGTTCGTGTGGTAACGATAGACCCTAATTATTCTATTGAGCTTTGTGGCGGTACGCATGTAGGCAATACTGGCGAAATTGGTTTCTTTAAACTGCGCAGCGAAAGTGCTGTAGCAGCAGGTGTACGCAGAATAGAAGCCGTAAGTGGAGAAGCTGCTGAAACATTAATTAATGCTGCTTTTAATGATATAGACAATGTAAAAATACTTTTAAAAAATCCAAAAGAAATTGGTAAAGCCATAGAAGCATTGCAAACAGAAAATTCATTGTTGCAAAAAAGAATCGAATTTTTAGAAGCAAGACAATTGGTAGGTATAAGAAATGAGTTGATGACAAAAGATGAAATTGTAAACGGCGTAACTTTTGTTGGTGAAATTATAGAAGTACCAAATGCAGATTCGCTGAAGAAATTATGTGCCGATTTAAAAAATCATTTACACGACCATGTAGTAGTGTTGTGCGCAAACGTAGGAGGCAAAGCACATGTAGCCATTAGTATAAGCGATACAGTTGTTGCAGCAAAAAATTTAGATGCATCAAAAATGATAAAAGAAACCGTGAGTGGATTGATACAAGGCGGTGGCGGCGGACAGAAGAACTTGGCTACAGCGGGTGGGCAGAATGTGGGAGGGTTAAAGGAGGTTATTGATAAAATAAGATTATTATTATAATAGTTTCACTATGAAAATTATTTTTCAAACACCTAATCTTATTCTATCTCAGTTTAATGAAGCAGATGGAAGTTTAATTTTACAACTAAACAGTAATCCTGAAATTGTAAAGTATGTGCATGAGCCTGTTTTGGAAAAGTTAGAGCAGGCAGAAAAAATTATTATTGATATTATATTGCCGCAATACAAAAATAATTTAGGTCGATGGGCTATTTACACAAAAAACAATATGGAGTTTATTGGTTGGTGTGGATTAAAATACAGAGACGATAAAAATGAGATTGACCTTGGTTATAGACTTTTACCACAATGGTGGGGCAAGGGTTATGCTACCGAAGCAGCTCAATACAGTCTAACCTATGGCTTTGATACTTTACACCTTAAACAAATTGTAGGCAGGGCACATATAGAAAATATTGCTTCGATAAAAGTATTGGAAAAAATAGGAATGAATTTTATTGAAGAAGGAATGGTAGATAATTGTCCTGTCAAAACATATATGAAATCTAATACAAGATTCTAATTGATAAACATTCCTTACATCAAATTTTAAATATTTGTTAAAGCAAAAAAATAATCTCCGAAAAATTTCGTAATTCAAAAAATACGTCTACATTTGATGTACAAAATAATTCGTAGTTAAAATTAACATCATGAAAAAGAATATCACATTAACCGTTTTAGGTTGGCTATTTGCAAGTTTATTTGGACAAGATTTATTTGCCCAAAATGAAAAAATAGAAAAAGAAGAAGTTATCATACAGAAAAAAGATGGTTCTCCAGCACAAAAAGAAACGCAAGAAATTATTATCCGCAAAAAAGGCGATAAGGATACCAAGTTAACATTGGAAATTACTGGTAGCAAAGTAATCATAAACGGCAAGCCTATAGCAGAGTTTAGTGAAGATGGCATTACCATTAATAATCGTAAAATGATTATAAGAGATGGCAGTAAAATTACCATGGATTTTACTGGTGATAGTTTTAATGACATTGATAAATTCGGCAATGATTTTGGAGATAGACTAAATGATTCGATAACAAAATCCATAAATAAGTATTTTTTATTTGATGATGCAAATACATCTGATAATAATGTAACATCTAAAACATTTCTAGGTGTAAGCACCGAAAAAGATAAAGATGGCTCAAAAATTACAAGAGTAGAAAAAAGTAGCCCTGCAGAAAAAGCTGGTTTGCAAAAAGATGATATTATTTATAAAGTAAATGATAAAAAAATAGATGGAATTCAGGCATTGTCTGAAACCATATCTGCCATGAAAGTTGGCGATGAAGTAAAAGTATATTTTTTGAGAGATGGTAAAAAGAAAGATGTAAAAGCTACGCTTGCTGCTAGAAAAAATTCACCTGTAATAAATCGCATATACAAGTTTGATATGCCTAATGGCAAGAGTAGATCATTTAGTTTTCCTACTCCGCCTAATCCGCCTGCGCCACCTACCCCACCACAATTTGACATGAATGGTAATTTTGATTTTGGAGAAGTATTTGTTGATGCAAGCAGACCAAAATTGGGTATTAAAATACAAGATACTGAAGAAGGAAACGGTGTAAAAATATTAGATGTAGAACAAGGCTCAGCATCAGCAACTGCAGGGCTTTTAAAAGAAGATATTGTTACAGAAATTGGCGGCGTAAAAGTAAAAAATACGGATGACGCTCGTGAGCAACTACACGAAAATGCGGATAAAAGCACTTACACAATGAAAGCAAAACGAAATGGAAAAGAAATTGATTTTTCGATTAAAATTCCGAAAAAATTGAAAACAGCGGAGTTGTAAATTTTAAAAAAATCCTGATAAAAATTATAAAAATCGTTAGCAAAATTGTTAGCGATTTTTATTTTTATTCATCTTATTTTTTATACCCCATACTCAAACCTGTATCTCCCTTTACAAGTAAATCTACAGAGGCTATATCGTTGCTTTTATTTTCTACTACTAACGCAGTGTTTGATTCCACCTTTACTTTGATGGTTTCGTTGGGCTGCACAGTTACATAAGAATGTTTTCCTCCAGCGTTTGGTGCACGATAAATGGTTACTGCATTTTTAGAAACATTTTTAAGCCTTACATTAAATTGTCCATGTACATTATCGCCCAATACAAAACTATCATTTGGTTGTATGACAGTGTTGGAAGTTATTGTTTTAAACATACTACAAGATGTAATTGCAAGTACCAACATTATTGAAGTTGTAATTTTTTTCATATTAGTTATTTGTATTAATAACGAAGCAAAAGCTAAGTTGGTTTTATGAAAAGATTAATATCATTAAAAATTACTTTGCTTAAAACAAGAAACGTATTTTTACA
>JAYTGY010000192.1:0-36285 GCA_043733065.1 Ferruginibacter sp. | reverse complement strand
GAAGCAGCGCTTGCTATTGTATTAGGTCATGAAATTACACATGCTGTAGCACAACATGGTAGCGAAAGAATGAGCCAAGGCCTGTTGCAACAACTTGGTGGTACTGTATTGCAAGTAGCATTAGCAAATAAACCTATGCAAACACAAAATTTGTTTAACACAGCATATGGCATTGGTAGCACAGTTGGAGGCACACTGCCATTCTCTAGAAAATCAGAAACAGAGGCAGATAAATATGGATTATATTTTGCTGCTATGGCAGGTTATAACCCACAAGAAGCAATTCCGTTTTGGGAAAGAATGTCAAATGCAGGTGGCGCAAAGCCTCCTGAGTTTTTAAGCAGTCATCCATCGGATGCTACTAGAATGGCCAATATAAGGGCCAATATGCCTGCGGCATTAAAGTTTTATACTCCTATAAGAAAGAAAAAATAAAAATGCTAAGATTTGTTACGGTCTATTTATTTTTGAATGTAGTATGTTTTGTATATAATAAAAAAACAAGAAAGATAATACTCCAAAACAATATCCTGCTATTACATCAGTTGTATAATGCAACCCTAAATAAATTCTGCTAAAACCAATCATAATTATTATAAATATTAATAATAGTATAATTGCATATTTAATAAAAATATTTTTAATATACCTGTATATAAAATAAATAATTATTGAAAAAAAAGTAAACCCCATAAATGCATGGCCACTTGGAAAACTTAAACCAGATGCTTCGCTGAGAAGCGGGATAGTTGGGCGTTGCCTATGAAATAAATATTTTAGCGTAAACATTAATATCAAATTAAACAAGCCTATACCTAAAATTTTTGCTGCCTCTATTTTTTCTTTATGTAAAAAATAATAAAGAAAAACTAATACAAACCAAGCAGGTATTAAAAAATTATGAGACCCTAAAATAGTAAAAAATTTAATTATTTCAGTTCTAGTATTTGTAATGTAATACTTTATTTCATTAAAAATATAGTTGTCAAAAGTATTGTTTTTTTTATAAAAAACTTGATATATAATAACGATTAAAGTTATTAGTGAAATAAAAAAAGCAAAAACAAATAAATTACCTTTTTTATTTGGATACAATTTAATGTTTGCATCCGTATTAATTTTGTATGGTAGTTTTTCATTCATGTATTCTGTAAATGCTATTGAATTTATATATTAAGAGAGAATAATTCAATACCTTCTGCTTTACCTTTCAAGTCAATAATACCAAGGCTTTCGCCCTGCCACTCTTTTAAATCACTGCCATCTACAAAATCTTTAGACATAATATATTTATGATTTAACTCGTTGCAAGCGCTTCTAATTCTTGCAGTAGTATTCATAGTGTCGCCACTCATGGCAAGGTCTTTTTTTATTACGCCAATTTCTCCTACTGTTACTTCCCCCATGTGTATGCCAACTCTAAATTCGGGTAACATTCCATAGTTTCGTTTAAAATATTGCTTATTTTTTTGAATGTTTTTTCTAGCCTCAACAATGGAAGCCATACATTTTTTTGTATTTTTTTTTTCGTATAACCAAGATACTACAATTTCATCTCCTACATATTGGTATATTCTTCCATCGTTTTCTATAATAGCCATGGAAACATGAAAAATGAAATTTCTAATAAACTTAAAGTTTTCTATATGCCCAAGTTTTTCGGCAATGGGAGTAGAGTCTATAAGGTCTATAAACATAATAATGCGCTTTTCTACTTTTGGCTGCAAGTACTTACCTAAAATAATATCAAGAAAAACGCCAGGCGAATATTTTTCATTAATTTCTATATAAAGCTGTGTTGTTACAAACAAAACAAGCCAGTATAATATTTTTTTTATAAGCCATTTGCTTTGTAATTTATCTTCAAAAAATAGTTGTAATGCATGCTGTGGGGTTTTACCTAATACAAATACCGTATCAATAAAATGAATAAGAAAATTCATTGCAAATGCTGCAAATAATAAAATGATTGTTTTTATTATAAAATTTACAAAGGCAGATTTATTGCGAAATAAATTTCTTAAAGTAAAAACAAATAAATACCCCATGATGCTACTCATAATAAAAACAGCCACTTCTCTTAATAACATCGATTTAAAGGGACTTGCAGTTTTGCCTTCATTTAAGAAGAAGGTAACGATGATATCGATTGAGGTCCAAAAAATAGCAATATACAAAATGGTACGTAACCGATACTTGCCTACACTAGAAAAAAATGAATAAGTTGAGGCAATATTTTTCATAACTTGTTTTTCAAATATTCATAAATATTGCTTTGAGCATTTTCTTTTTCTATATCATTGCCTTCTACCCTCACATGCGTATAATCTGCGAGTAATTGCACGGCCTTACTAGTGTCTGCCCATTGCATATTAAAATAATCTAACAACTCTTGTTTGCATATGGTGTCTTTTATTGGTACGCACACTTCTATTCTGTAATAAAGATTTCTTGTCATTAAATCTGCCGAACCCATATAAACAAAAGCCTCATTATCTTCCCCAAAAATAAACAAACGAGAGTGCTCTAAAAATCGATCTACAATGCGGCGTACAGTAATATGCTCACTCATGCCTATAATGCCTGGTACAATGCAGCAAATGCTTCTAACAAGCAATTCTATATTTACTCCGGCTTTATTTGCTTTGTACAACAATCTTATGATGTTAGGTTCTTCAAGGTTGTTTACTTTTATTCTTATTAGAGCTGGCAATCCTTTTTTTGCTTTTTTTATTTCTGTGTTAATTCTTTTTTCTAATTCGTCTATAAGATTGAACTGTGATACTAACAATTGTTGAAACTTTATTTTTTCTTCAAATGCATTTTTTTGACCATGCTCTAAAAAGTTAAACAACAACGCCATTTCTTGTATTATGCCAATATTCGATGTCATTAAAACATGGTCTGTATAATACTTTGCGGTTACTTCATTAAGATTACCAGTACTTAATATGGCATAAGTCATTTTTTCTCCACCCATTTTTTTCTTTACTAAAGCAATTTTTGAGTGTACTTTTATTTGTGGTAAACTATACACAAGCTTTATGCCTGCAGCCTTCATTAATCTACTCCATTTTATATTATTGGCCTCATCAAATCTTGCTTTTAGTTCTATAAACACTACTACATTTTTCCCATTTTTGGCAGCACTTATTAATGCATGTGCTATTAAAGAATCTGGCGCCAACCTATACAAAGTAATGTAGATATCAGTTACAGCGGCATCTACAGCCACTTGGCTAAAAAATGATAATACAGGATTATAAGATTGGTAAGGCAAATGCAACAATACATCTTTCACATCAAGCACTTTAAAAATTTCTCCACAACTTTTTATCGGATTATCTACAAGAGATGTAAATTTTTGAAGTTCTAAATCTCTATCAAAAATTGGAAAAGCAGACAAGTCACTTAAGTGATGATACCTGCCGCCAGCAAACATATCTTCGTGCTTTACAGAAAATGCGTTTGCTAAAAAAAGTTGAATGTGATGAGGCATTTTATTTTCATACAAAAAGCGTGATGGTAATCCAATGTCTCTTTTCTTTAAATTCTTTTCAATTTTATCTAACAAGTTTCCTCTGTATTCATCAGCTAAATTTAACTCAGCATCTCTATTAAATTTGAAACTATGTACGCTTACAATTTCTACATTGGGAAATAGAAAATTCATATTTTCTCTTATAATATCATCTACAAATATTACATGCTCTTTTCCATCTATAGGCGATAAAGTAAAAAAACGCTGCACTTTATTTGAAGGAATATTTACAACAGCTTGTTTTAGGGTTGTGCCATCGCTTTCTTGCATGGTAACCACAAAATATAGTTGATTATTTTCTGGCAAAAAATGATGACCATCATTCCCATTTAAAAAAACAGGTTGCAAAAATGCCAGTACCTTGCAAAAAAATATTTCTTTTATTTCTTTTTTATGCGCTTCTTTAATGTCAGCATTGTAATAAAATACTATCCCATTTTGGTCTAACAATGGAATAATCTCTTTGGTAAGAATACGCCCAAATTCATTTAGGTGATGATTTACTTGAGCTTGTATTTTTTCAGCAAGATCATCTGTATTGTTTATACTGGCTTTGGCTTTTATCTTATTGTTTAATTTAGATAAAGTAACAACTGCTGGGTAACGTACTCTAAAAAACTCATCAAGGTTACTTGAAAAAATGGAAAGGAATTTCATTCTTTCAAACAACGGTAAACCCGCATTCGATGCCTCTTGTAGTACACTATGGTTAAAGTCTAGCCAACTTAAATCTCTATTTTGTAGCATAATTTATTAGATTAAAAAGGGGAACCTGCGCCACTGGTAATGGCTGTATGATTACTAGCTGTGTGAAAAAAGAAATAAGCTATACCAAAGGACAACACTGAAGTAATGATACCTACCATAAAAATATTATAGGCAAGCCGTATCAATTTGTATTTTCTGCCCAATACTGTTCCCAAAGTGTAAATATCTTTTATCAGTGAGCCATATAGATAATCAGTATCCTGCATCATTTCACGCATGGCAATATCATATTCTTCAAAAGATATTTTATAAAAATTCCCAAAAAATAATAAATTTATTTTCTTTTCTAATACTTCTTGCCTAGTAAAAATGCCGCTGCCAAGCTTGGGCCTAGTAGCAATGATTGAAATAACAATGGTGACTACTGCCACCAATAAAAATATTAATGTAGGTATAGTTAAATAAGGCACTTCTTCTAATTTTCTTAACAGCACACCTAATATTACAGATATAATAATGGCATTTACAGATATTAAAATATTTGCTTTGCTATCTGCCATGTCGCTCAATTTTAAGTGGCCTTCTGAGGTGGTTCTAAGCATGGTTTGAATGCCTTTTGACATTAAACCTGTTTTATCTTTTTCTATATCATTTAAGTTTAAAAATTCAGCTTCTACTTTTGTAAGTTTTGCTGCATTTTTTTCTAACTTTTTCATGTTTTTTTGTTTCCCTTCTTTCAACAAATCTTTGCAATATTTTGTATAATATTCATGAGTGCATAGCATTTCCAATGTTTTCATGCACCATTCTCTTTCTGTATATATACCACCTGTTAGTTTGGTTTCTTCCCATACTTTTATATTGCTTTCTTTAAATTTTTTTGTTCCAAAATGATAAGCGTCTGCATCGCAAATAATTTGTTCTGGTAAGCTTTCATGCTTGTGTGGAAGCTTTGTTGCTAAAATATAATCTTCAACTTTACTGGCTAATGCTTCATCTGTAGTGTTTGCTTTCATAAAAACATGCATCAGTTCTATACTTTTTTCTTCGTGGTGAAGATGATCTGTAAATAAATATCCAGTATCATGAAACCAAGCAGCAATATAGACTGCAAGCATGTCTTGCTCATTTAAATAATAATGACCCGCTATTTCTTTTGTTCTTTCTGCAACTTGTTTTGTATGCTCAAGGTTGTGATATACAAGGTTTACATTCTGATTTTTGTTGTACAAATCAGTTACATATTGCTCGGTCTTTTTGTACAAATTATTTAATTCCATTATCGTTTTTTAAAAATTTAATTTAAATTTTGTTCCCAAAGTAAAATTGAACAAATTGTCTTCTGGAGATTTAGCTACTGTAAGTGACAGCATAACTAAATTGTATGGCACATAATATATTCCACCTCCAAAATCACCATGCCATTTTCTAGATATTTCTCCACGCTGCCACACTTTGCCTAAATCGTAAAAGCCCACTAAGCCTACATCTCCGGGCAGTATATATGATTGTGATTTAAATAATTTTAACCTCAAGTCTGTACTTGCATATGCAATGGATGAGCCTGAAAATCTATTTTTTCTATAGCCTCTTAAAAAATTATTTGCACCTAAATTAAGCGCCTGAAAGTATTCGAATTGCTTGCTAAAAATATGTCCACCGCCAAAATGCAAAACAGCACTTACTCTGGAGTTATCGCTTATACTTGCATAAATGGTCATGTCAGATGTAAGTTTTGTAAGTGCATGTGTAATGGAATTGAAACCTCGCAGCGAAGCAAATTCGGTAAACCAAGTTATGCCACGTGTAGGAAATATTTCATTATTTAAATAACTGATGTCTAATTTTAATTTACCCCCAAAAAATTGTTTTTTACCATAAACGCCTAAAGAGTCTGTACCAATTACGGTTGGGTTGCCTAATATTCTTTTATCATTGTCTTTATACCTACTCCAATAATGATAATATGTTGGGCCAATAGACAATTGTATTATATCATTAAACCTTTCTCTAAAAAGTAAATCGGTTTCAACAAATTTGTATCGTACTTTATAAAACGCACTGTTATTTATTTTGTCGTACACCGATTCATTGCCAAAACCAAAAAAGTTATTTAATGTTGGGTTTACATATTCTGAATGAATAACAAGGTCTTTGTTAAAAACTAATTTTGTAAATGCAGCTTCGTATTTTAGCTTATACGCTCCTTCTGAAGGTGCGTAGAGCGTTACAAGCTTTTGATCTGTTGCATAAGGTTCTTTTCTAAACCCAAATGATCTCCTCGAAAAGCCGATACCAACCAAAATCTTATCTTCTTCATTGTACCCTAAATTAATTTGCGGAAAACTTTTTTTGTTGTATTGAAAACCAGTGCTTCTATATTCGTTTACGGTGTAACTAGTTGAAAATTCTTGCTTCGTTCTTCTCAAATTTATTTTTACATTTTTTTCTGTTGATAAATCGTAAATAAAATTACGCACATTTCCTTTTAAATTAAAGCTATCGCTGCCTTTACCACCAATAATTCTAATTTTTATTTTGGAAGATACATCTTCATCTATTTCAAATTTATCATCACCATTTAAGCCGTATAATCTTATTTCTTTTGTTACTTTTTCATCAAATATTCTTTTGTACATTATCGATGCAGAGTCAGTAGCATCAAGCTTTTTATATACCGTAAGTTGTAAGCCCAATGGATTTTTCGTTATGTGAAAATACTCTGACTTATTACTACCAGTTACAGAAACAGTATTCGAAATAAATTTATAGTATATCAATGCTTGTTTACCTAAATCATTTCTTCTGCTTATTAATTTGGTAGCAATAATTTGAGAATCTAAGGCGGCAATTTCTTTTGGAAATTTTTTCACTGCGTTGTGTATTACTCCATCAGAAATTTTTTGTTGAAAAGTTTTTGTTATTTCTATCCATTTTGTTTCATCTAAATTGTTTAAAAATGTTCTATCAAAATCTCTTGCATTGTAATTAAACCAATTTATTTTTTTTATATGACTTTTAAAACCTCCTAAAAAAGGCATTTTTTTTCTAGAAATATATTTTACCAATAATCCATCCGAATTAAAAAATGCTTGATCCCTATCTCTTGGTATTGGATAATATAGTTTTCCTTTGCCAGTATCTCCCGTGCCCCATTTCCATTGGCCTGCATGCCTATCAAAGTCGGCAATTAATATATCTAACAAACGAGCATTTAATACTTTTTCTTGGTCCACATGATGGTCATTATCTTCCAGCATTTTATTAATTATTTTGTTGGTGCTTTTATCGTCCTCTGCATTCTTTTCAGGATTTCTGTTTTCCAACATCACTACAGTGTTGGCAAATAATGCTCTGTATTGGCCAAATGCATAATCATCTGGTACAAAAAACAATTCTGGCTCAGGCGTTATAATGTCTGCTGCTTTAGCTAATTCTGCTACTACGAGTGGCGCATAAGGGTTGCTAGCAGATATCAAGTCTTGCACAATGTTTTGTGCAATGCTTCCTCTTAGATTTGCTGGCATTGCTTTTTCAGGGTCTTTGTCAACACTTCTCAATGTCCACTCTATACCTTTTTTATCTAGAAGTTGCAATGACTTTGTTTGTTGTCCACCACCTAAGCTTTTTATGGTAAGCCCACCTTTTTCTTTTCTTATATTAAATTCTTTCATGGCAATAGGCATGCTCCATTCTTTTCTATAATTATTGCCAAGAAAGGTTTTGCGAAATCCAGTATTTGCTTTATACTTATCACTTGCAGAAATGACTACACTATCTTTAAATTTATATTCTACTTGCCTTGTAGTATCTTTACTTTTTGGTAAATTAATTTTAGAAAAATTTAAAATGGTATCATTTATATAATCCATTTTTACCGAATCTCCATCTACCACATATACTTTTGCAGTTACGTTTTTATTTTTAGAAACATCTAATGTTACAAAACCATTTTTAGCCATAGCATACAAAGTGTTTTTACTTTTAGAAACTCTGGTATGTTTGCTACCGCTACCACTTACTATATAATTGTAACCACTATCTCGTATTAATTGCAATGAATGGTCGTGCCCAGCTACGAATACAACATTCTTATTTCCCTTTACTACTTTCTCTATATCGGTTATCATTGTTTGATAAAGCGGATGTTTTAGATCTTGGGCAGTACCAAACACTGCTCTTGTAAGTGGATACACAGAACCCAATACAGGTAAGGGTATATAGAGATTGTCTATTGCATCAGTAAATGGAAAAATGTGTTGCTTAAAAGTAAAATAGCCACCATGTGGGCTGTAACTTCTAAATGGATGATGCATGGCGAGTAAAATCATTTTATTAGAATTTTTAGATAAAATATCATCTAATTGCGCTAATACTTCTGCTTTTGTTTTGTAAGGGCAATCAGATTCTACACCAGGCTTTTCTTTTTCGTGTAACCACCATTGGCTATCCATCATTACCAAAATAATATCGTTGCTTATCTTTACTTCTTCTGGCCCTGGGCATCCATCTCGAGGATACATCATCACATTCTCATTTCCTAAATAATCAATGTAAGATTGTACCCTTAAAATAGATTCGTATCCTATAGCCCTTCCATTTGCCCAGTCATGATTGCCAGGTACAAAATAAACTTTTGCTTTACTTGTGCCTGCAATTTGTATTTGAGAATCTAACGGTGCTTTTGCAATATCGTATGTTGGTAATGTATTATCTGGCAATCCGGTTTTATATAAATTGTCTCCTAAAAAAATAATGGTTGTTTTTTCATCCAATTTTATAAATTTTTTTACAGCGTTTACTACTGGGTGCCTGCCATTGGTAAGCTGTCCTGCATCGCCTATCAGTACTATTCTTGCTTGTATACTATCTTGCGCCATAGCAGCACTTGCGCATGCAAACAAACAGCATAGTATTATTGCAAAGTTCTTCATAATCACTTTTGTTTATTTCTTATTATCAAAATATTTGAGTAACCCGTATTTTTAGATTCGTTAGAAACTATCATATCGCCCCATGGCGTAAATGCAATTCCTTCTGCTTGTTTATAGGTAGCTGGATCTAATTTGTACAACGCTTTATATTTTCCTTGCCTATCAGTTACCACTATAATGTGGTTTATAGATGATAGAATGTATAACTCATCGGTAATAGGGTTTATAGCTGTAGCGGATGGGCGTAGTTTTAATTTTTCTTCATTTAATTTTTGTGCTAAAAGATTCACTTCAATATTATATATAGATTGAGTATAATTTTTTGTGCCAATATCATACCCCCAGGCGGTTACTATTTTACTGCCATCATCTTCACAATTTTTACACAATAAAACCATTTGCTTTAGTGTATCATCGTAATACATCGATTCAAATTCGTTGCTTTTTTTACTTGCATCAGGAAAAGCTGATAACGATGTTACAATACTATCTCCTTTTCCAAATTGAATAGTTTCAACATCACCATTACTTACCAATACAAAAAAAATACTATCGTGTAATACGATATCTTCAAAATCACGTTTTTTATCGAAGCGCCATTTCTCTATTTTATTTCCTTTATTGAGTCCTATTTTAAATAACAATCCATCTTCATCTACAATAGCAAATACAGACGAGTCTTTTGGATAAAATGCCACACCAGATATTTCCGCTAATCCATCCGGAAGGTCTATCAATGTTGGGTTTTCAAAGTCGTATCTGCTTGAAGAAGCAGGTAAAAATTTATTTTTATTTTGATGGCAAGATGATAAAAATGTAAAAATTAAAACTATATAGATAAAATATTTCTTTTTTTTCATAATTTTTTTTTGCAATAGAGAATTAGCTTAACCAATGCAAATTTTTATAATGAGCATAGTCAAGGTTATTAAAATTAGACTTTATTGGTTGGGATGGTATTACATAATATTTTCGAAATGTTATATCATTCACAGTTTAAAATATGTATTATGCTGCTAATTGAAATAATATTTTATACATCACTATTTATTACTTTTTTTTAAGTGTAAGTTTTTTAATAGTGAGTTTGCTATTAATTTTTTGCACAATTTTCTTTGCAGGAAACGGAGTTTCATCACCCAATAAAATTGCCCAAGCTTCCATTCCTTCTATTCTGTCGAACAATATTTTTAAAATAGCAATAGTGGGCAATGCTAAAAATACACCAGGAATACCGAGTAACATTCCTCCGCCTATAGCACCAAGCATGGTTATCAACGCATTTATTTTTACTTTAGAACCCACAATTCTCGGCATTAAAAAATTAGAGTCAATAAAATGTACAATTAATAAACCAAAAACCACCCAAGCAATTTGGCTCATGTTTGCAGATGTGGTTAGCGATACTAGTGCTGTAAAAATAATACCGGTGTAAATTCCAATAAACGGCATAATATTTAAAACCCCAGTAAATACACCTAAAAAAATGGCATATTTTATTCCAATAATCATTAATACAATTGAGTTAGATGTTGATATAATGGCCATTTCAATTAGCAAACCCGACATGTAATTTTTCATTACTTGTTTGGTACCGCCTATTACATCTTCAATACTTTTTTTATCTTGATTAATAAATATCGCTAATAAAAAACGCTTTATTGTGTGCCTATAAAAAAGTATTAGGAAAGAATATATTAATACAAACAATGAAAAGGCTACTGATTGTGTAACGGTATAAAATGTTTCTTTTACATATACCATGCCCGACGATTGTACATTTTCAGTGGCACTATTAAACAAAGTTTTTTGTTGAGATAAACTAATGCTAAATTTTTGTTGTAGCCATTGTTGCAAAGTTTCATAATGGTCTGCTAAGTTTTTTTTTATAGCTGTAATATCGTTTAAAAAAGTTATAATTTGAGCAGAAAGTAAATACACAATAGCAACAAATAAAACAAATGCAAGAAGTACAGCTATTAAAGCTGCTAATGCTCTTGGCATTTGCAACCTTTCTAAAAAATTGGCAATGGGTAGCAATAAAATTGATATTAAAACTGAAAAATACAGCGGCACAAATATAGCTTGGCAGTGAATAATTATTAAAGCTATAAGCACTACTAGCAATAGTCTAAAGCAAAGACGAATAGAATACGGCCATAGCTCAAAAGATGATTGTATTGTATTTGAATTTTGCAAAAAAATATTTTTTTAAATAATTTTAGGTTAATAAAAAAATGGGTTCGTCTTTACGAACCCATTTTCAACTAAAAAAACTACTACCTGAAAAAAAATTAACGAAGAAGAATAATTAATAAAATAATTATAATTATAGCACCAATAGAAATATATACTTTACTATCAAGTCCGCTAGATGCATTCATTTCTTTTTTCATTCCTCTGAGCTCTTTTCTTAATGCTTTTTTTTCTGAACTTGTTAATGTGGCTTTATCCATATTTTTTATTTCAAATAGCCGAATTATTAGCACTTTTGCACGTGCAGATGGTTCTTCATTTTTAATAATTATATTCCCCACTTTAGTCGTTTGGTTAGAAGCATACACATTAGTATCTGATAGTATGGCAAGAGTACAAATGATAAATGTGACTTGTAAAAACTTTTTTAGGTTCATAATATTTTTTTATATTTTTGAAAAAATGTCTTTCAATTAATAAATTATTACTAATGAAAACGATTACTAATTCTATTGTAAAGGTCAGCAAATTTGAATCTTCAACTGTTACATAACTATACTTAAAACTTACATCATTCACAGATTATATTTTTAAGCAAACAATTTTTAATTAATGAATTGCTATAAGATATTGCTGCACAAAAAAATGCCTACATACAAAACGTAGGCATTTTTTATGTAGGTATATAATTATTTATTTTCCCTCAGCTTCTATTTGTTCTTTTGCTTTCATTTTTGGATGCTTTACTCCCTGTGCTTTTAAAATCCTTCTTTGTGCATTAGCACTTTTACGGTGTTGCCTCACTTCTTTATGCCCTTTCCATGCAGATTTTAATCTTAAATGAGCGGCATCTTTTCCAATCTCTTTTCTATCTTCTTTTTTATCTTTAATGGTGTTTTTTAATACTTTTTGTTCAACTTTTACTTCTTTGGTTTGCGCTGTAATAGTAGTAGTTACACTTGTGGCAATAAAAAGAAATAGAATAATCTTTTTCATAATGTTTATTTATATTGTAATTGAATTATTACAAAGCAAAGATGCATTTTAAGTAATGAGGCTTGTTATATAATTTTTTATTTAAATTGTATAATTCTTGGTTTTAGTAAAATTATTACGATATAAATGTTTTTAAAAACGCTACTACGATTTTACTTTTGTGCCCTCATTTTCTACGGCTTGCTCAGCTAAATCTGAATATTCTTTTGCAAGTTCGGTAATTTCTTTTTCTGTTTTTACCTCAGCATTTATAACTGCATTGCTTGCTGGCTCATGCGATGTAATAAGTTCATTTATTTTTAAATGTAGCAAGGCCGAAAACTTATTAAATGATTTCTGTATAACAAATAAACTTAAAAAAGTGGTTCCAAAAATTATATCACCAATTATTTGATGACTACTTTCTTTATTAATTACATCATTGCTCCACCAAAATATAACCATAATGAGTGCAAGTATAAATGTAATGGAGTTGCCTAAAATGCTAGTAATGCTACTGGTTAGTTTTTCGAAAATTCTTTCGGTATGTCTGTACATGCTTTTCATATTTGTTTTATTTAGTAGGTTCAGTATAATTTGTAATAGGTGCAACAGTTTTAGCAATATCTGTTGGTGGCACTTTGCCCGAGTACATTTTTGCATAAGCAGCTGTAAACTCTGCTCCAAAAAACATTATCATAGAGGAGTAAGATACCCACAATAAAATAAGCACTATTGAGCCTGCTGCACCATATACTGATGTAGGCTCAGCTGTGCCAAAATAAAATGCTAATCCTGTTTTTCCGATCGTAAATAATAATCCTGTTACAAGGGAGCCAAGCCAAACGTGTTTCCATTTTATTTTGGCATCTGGTAATATTTTAAACATTAATGCAAATAGTGTAGAGATAACCGCCAGTGAAAATATAAAATTAAGTACATGAAAAAATACCAATCCCACTTTTGAAGTATCTGCCTTTATCCAGTTGCTCATTGCTGCTAACGCAGCTGAAACTACCAATGATATCAATAATAAAAATGCAATGGCAAATATTAATCCAAAGGAAAATAATCTTGCTTTTAAAATGAGTAAAATGCCTTTTTTTGCTACAACTTTTACTTGCCAAATACTATTTAATGTTTTTTGTAGCTCTACAAATACTCCCGTTGCACCTACTAACAAAATAATAATACCTATGATGGTGCCAAATGTTGTAGATTTTGCGTGACTTGCATTCATCAGCATATCTTTTACCTGTAATGCAGTATCAGCGCCCATTGTAATAGCTACCTGCTCAATAATATTTTGATTTACTACATCTTTTCCAAAAAAATATCCTGTAATAGAAATGATTAATAAAAGCAAACCCGGAATACTGAAAATAGCATAATATGCAATGATGGCACTTTCTCTAAATGGATCTTTTTTACTCCATTCTGCAAAAGTTTGTTTTAATAATTTTCCAATATCTTTTATTATTATTTGCATAGCATATTATTTTAGTTCATTACCCAAATCGTAAAATTTAATAACGTGGCAAAACTTACCCACATAATATATGGTACAAGTAGCCAAGAGGCTTTGCGATTTATAGTAGCAAAGCAAAACATAGTGGCCGTTATCGTTATCACCATAATTACTATATTTATTAATGCCAGTAGGGGAGAGTGAAACCTAAAAAATAAAATGGACCAACAAAAATTAAAAAACAATTGAAAAAAGAAAATACAAATGGCATTTGATTTTTTTAGGTAAGGCGCATCGCTTTTCCAAATAAGCCATAGTGCAATACCCATAAGTAGGTATAGTATTGTCCATACAGGACCAAAGAGATAAGCAGGCGGATTCCAAGATGGTTTGGCCAATGTTTTAAACCATTTATTATTATTTGTATTAGATAGTAGTGCACTTAAAATGCCAACAGCTTCGCAAATAACTATGGCAATAATTAATTTATAAATAGGCGTTATCTTTTTTTTTGACATGATAAAATAGTTTTGGTATCAAATAAAATAGCGGAAAAGATTTTAATCTTTTCCGCATGAAAGCATTGATATTGCATTCACTTGCTTTCTACCATTGAGTCTCGTAGGGTTATTATTTTATTATTATCCGCTTGTAATAGTTTCTTTTGTGTAGCTAGCATTGTTTGTTGCTCAGCTGTTAAGTTTTCTAACTCGTCTGTAAGTACACTTTCATATGCATCTTGTGCTGCTTTTTCGCCATACTCACAAGAGTTTAAAATGGCTTTGCTGTCGTTGCTTGTAAGTGTAGCTTTTACATCCATCCATACTCTAAAAAATTTTCCAGTAGTTCTAGTAGATTCTGTTGGTTCGCCACCTAGTTTTTTTACATCTTCTTCTAGGTCGTTTTTGCACTGCTCACTGCTATCAATAAAGCTTGCAAACAGGTTTTTTAATTCTGCATCTTCTGTTTCTTTAGATGCTGTTTCGTAACCTTCTATTCTATCGTTGTTTATTTGTATGATAGAATTTAAAACATCAATTGTTTTTTCGTTGTCCATTTTTATTTTTTTTATGGTTAAATTTATATAACAAAATTCCTACTTTCTATTTTGTAAACTGTTATACAATTGTGGCTATTTGTTTCAATATTCACAGATAAACTTTGTTCCCTTTTATTGCTTTATAATAAAAGGTCGCCACATGTTATTGCAGCAACCTTTACCCTATTAAAACCTAAAAACAAATTTAATTTTTGTACAATGTTTTGCTTTGTATATTTCCTGTACCATCATCATACTTTACCAAATACATACCGCCAGGTAATTTGCCAATATTTATTTGTGTTTGAAAAGTATTTAGCTGTGGAAATTTTTGTAAGATTACTTTACCATCTGTAGTGTATAAAGTAATGGTAGCTTTTTCTGCAGATTTGTTGTGTTGCAACGTTACCACATCTGTAGCTGGTGTTGGATAAATTTCTATCTGTGCTACTGATTTATCTTTGGCATATACTTTTATAAGCGGGGTATATTTACTTCTGCCATCAAAATCAATATTTCTTATTCTAAAATAGGTTGTTTGATTTAATTTATCAACGTAATTCAACGTATAAATATATTTGCCATTAGCAGCTACATACCCTGCATTTGTAAAAGTATTTCCATTAGTACTTACTTCTACATAATATCCTTTCACATTTACCTCTTCGCCTACATTCCATAATAGTTGTAAGGTTTCATCAATATTTTTACGAGCTACAAAGCCTGAAAATGTTACAGGTAGCGGACCACCTTGTACAGTTAATGCTAAGTCATCAAACATAATATTTTGGCCTGTATGACCTTTAACCCTAAATGTTACTTCTATACGAATTGGTCTGCCGGCTGTTAAATCTAAATCAATCATTGTTATGCAAATATTACCAGCATTATTTGGCAAAAGAGTATAAACAGGGCCGTTAGCTGTAGTTGCCAACATTTCTAATGGCGGATTAATTATGCCTGATATTATCCTCACTCTATACTCCGTACCAGTTGGCGCAGCATATTTAAAACCAAGTGTAATTTGACCAGGGTCTGCATTTATGTAAACAGGAGAAATAAGACTAGCGGTTCTTGTACCCAAACCACTACTTTCTATTTCTTCTCCTAAAATAGAATTCCAGTTAAACGATACATCATTTGCATCGGAATAAATACTAGGCGAACTAAACCCTTCGTCGGAGGTAGTAAAGGGTCTAAAAACGACACAGTTGCTTGCTGGTACTACTGTAGTTGGGTATTGCGCATGGGCATAAAATGCCGATGATGTTGCAATAATTAATAGTATAAACTTTCTCATAATTTTATTTTTTAGGTATGCTGAATTGATTAGTACAAAAGTAGAATTGTTGGGTGTGTAGGCTATTACACAATTGCAATTAAAATTTGCATGATTCACAGATTTTTTTGGGGGGATCAAAAATATTTTTATCAACTATAAAATATTTGAAAAAAACAATTTGAAATTTTGTAAAACTATAAATAATTAAACTGTCCGCAGTGTCTGACACCTAATGCATAAACCAAAAATCAATATAAATTTGAAGGTGTCTGACACATTTATTGCAGGCTATAAATATTTTTGTATAAATCGAAGATGTTTTCTAAATGTGTCAGACACCTCAAAGACACTCTGCAGATGGGAGTTCTATTTTATAGGTGTCAGACACAGGGTGCGCTAAAATTTTGCAGTGAAAAATATTCCCTTCTATCTCAACAAGTAATTTTCCATTTACAAATAAATACTGCATTTAACAAACCTTGAACCTTGAACCTTCAAACAGCACTACATCCTTTCCATATACCAATCCAATGTTTTCTCCATTTTTTGGTATTTTAAAATTGAATTAATATTTTTTTTCAATCTTAAAAAAGCTGTTTCACTCTTTATTACATAATCATAAGCTTTGTGGTGCATACATTTCACTGCTACATCTATACTATCTTGCGATGATAGCATAATAACAGCCGTTACTTCATTGTAAGCTTTTATTTTATCTAAGGTTGCAATACCATTCATTGCTTTAGTATCTATCCCATCTAGGTGATAATCTAAAATAATTACGTCAGGTTTTTTGTCTAAATTTTTAATACACAGCTCTCCTGTTGCATATGTTTCTATATTGATATCTGCATGGTCTAAAAATTCTATTTCTAAATTTTTTAAAAAAACAGCATCATCATCTACTAAAAATATTTTTATTTTTTGTTCGTTGTTCATATATTTTTATTTTTCATTAGGTTAAATTCTATTTCTAATTCTTTACAAGATTGATTCAATATTTTTTCTAGTTCGATTACTAAATTAGGCATATCCTCTTCCTCTTGTTTAGCTACTGCATATCGTTGTATTTTTTTTGCCATGGCTTCATAGTCTTTGTGCATACCCATAATGGCAAACGATGGAATCATTTTATGCACTGCTGCATCTAAGTTTCCCCAATCTTTTTCTGCAAAACTTTTTGTCATTAAACTGATGAGCGGTGGAGTCTGCTCCATGTAAATAGAAATCATCTCCATCATTAATGTAGGGTTAGATTTTGTTCTTGTATTTAAATATTTTAAATCTATGCACTTTATTATTTTTTGTTCTTCAATGGCTTCTATCAACAATTCTTTACTTACAATTACTACAGGTTTTTTTAATAAGCTTACAATTTTGCTGTACAACAACCGTTCATCTACAGGTTTTGCAATATAATCGTTCATGCCTACAGCTTTGCATTTCGCTACATCTACAGTAGTTACATCTGCTGTTAATGCAACAATAGGAATTGTAGATTTTAAAGTATTACGAATATAGTCTGTTGCTTCAAACCCATTCATTTCGGGCATTTGCAAATCCATTAAAATTAAGTCGTATTTTTTTGTGGCAAGCTTTTCTATTGCTAATTTTCCGTTAGATGTAATATCACTTTCAAAACCAAAATCGTCTAACAGCGTTTTCATCAGTAATTGATTTAGTGTCATATCTTCCACTACCAATATTTTTATATCTTTAATATCAGTATCTAATTCTATAATTTCTGTTTCTAAAATTTCATCCGAATCCGATTTTGTAAAATTTAAAATAAAGCTAAAGGTAGAACCTTCGTCTAAAACACTTTTTACTGCAATGTTACCACCTTGCAATTCTACCAATTCTTTTACAATAGCCAAACCCAAGCCAGTGCCTCCATATAATCTAGATGTGCCACTTGTTGCTTGCTGAAAGTTTTCGAATATTCTCCCCACTTTTTCTGTAGCTATGCCAATGCCAGTATCTGCAATCGAAAACTCAATCGTTACTTTTTCATCGTCTTCCCTTAGCATTTTTACAACCACGGTTATCATTCCTTTTGTTGTAAATTTTAGAGCATTACTTACTAAGTTTAAAATAATTTGGTGTAGCCTTACAGGGTCGCCCAATAAAACTTTTGGAATATTTTTATCAAAATCTACAACCAATTCTAAATTTTTTTCTTGAATTTTGGTATCAAATAAATGTAGCATAGCATCTACCGATAAGGCTAATTTAAAAGGTATTTTTTCAAATATCATTTTGCCTGCATCTACTTTTGCCAAATCTAATATATCGTTAATTAGCACAATGAGCGCATCGCCACTAATTTTTATGGCGGTTAAATATTCTTTTTGTTTTGCTGTAAGTTCTGTTTTTAAAACTACTCTGGTAAACCCAATAATGGCATTCATGGGTGTACGTATTTCGTGGCTCATGTTGCTCAAAAATTGCTGCTTTGCCTTTGTTGCATTTTCTGCAATATGTGCAGCCGTTTCAGCTTTTATTTTTTCATCTTCTGCAATAGTGGTGGCAAGTTCTGCTACTACTTTCGCATCTATTAATTCTTTTTCTATTCGTTTTTGTTCGGTTATATCTCTGCCTACTAGCACTGCTCCTTGTATATATCCATCTCCATCTTTATAAACAGATCCATTAAACAAAAAATCTTTCAATTTCCCATCTTTCAATGTTAATGGATGCTGAATAATAATTCCATTTGCAAATACATCTTCATATACCTGCTTTGCTTTTTTGGTATCGGTAAAATATTTAAAAAAACTACTGTTTTTTAAAGTTGCTCTAGCTACATCTGTGGCATCAACCATTGCCTCGTTCATATCTGTTATTTCTCCGGCTGTATTAATAGTTATCAGTGGGTCTAGCGAGGCTTCTATTAGGCTTCTAGCATAGTTAGCAATCACTAATTCTGCTGCTCTTTTTTCTTTTTCATCTATTTGAAAAAGCAACTCCTTATTTGCAATTACTAATTCTGCAGCTCTGTTTTTTTTCTCTATATTTTGAAAATCAAGTTCTGCATTTGCAATCACTAATTCATCTGCTCTATTTTTCTTTTCTATAGTTTGAAAATCTAATTCTTCGTTTGCAATTACCAATTCATCTGCCCTATTTTTTTTCTCTGTATTTTGAAAATCAAGTTCCGCATTTGCAATTACCAATTCATCTGCTCTATGTTGTTTCTCTGTATTTTGAAAATCAAGTTCCGCATTTGCAATTACTAATTCATCTGCTCTATTTTTTTTCTCGGTATTTTGAAAATCAAGTTCAGCATTTGCAATTACTAATTCAGCTGCTCTATTTTTCTTTTCTATAGTTTGAAAATCTAATTCTTCATTTGCAATTACTAATTCATTTGCCCGTTTTCCTTTTTCACTTGCTTGGAAAGTTAGTTCTGTATTGGCTATACGCAATGCTTCTATTAATTTATTCTGATTATCGAGGTTACTTCTTTTCAGTATAACCTCTTCTGTTACTTCCGTAAAAATGGCTATTAATCCCGATATTGTTTCATCATTTTCTTTTAGTGGTTGATAATCGCTATTAAAAAAACAATGCTTCTTTACTCCATTTCGAATAAGCGTAAATTCATGTTCCTTTACATGTTGTGCTACTTTATTCTCTACCACTTTATCCATAAATTCTTTTAGCCCTTGAGTTTTTAATTCAGGAAAAACGTCAAAAAGAGATTTACCTATAATACTATTATCTCGCCCTAGTATGCTTAAATAAAACACATTCGCAAATTCAATTATATAGTCATTACCTCTTAATATGCCAATTGCCACAGGCGATTGCATAAAAGCATTATAAACATCTTTTTCTTGTAATATTTTATTGTATGGCACTTTTATTAATTATTTTTAATAATTTATTTTGTTAAATGGTCATATTTCTTCTATCATGTTTCTTTTCTTAATTTTTATGTTTCTAAAATGCGATGGAGAAAGTCCTGTTACTTTTTTAAATTGGTTGCTTAAATGTGCTACACTACTATAGTTCATTTTCCAAGCTATTTCTGTAATATTTAGTTCGCCGTATGTTATGAGTTCTTTTATACGTTCTATTTTTTGAGCTATCATGTATTGCTCAATGGTAGTACCGCTTGCTTCAGAAAAAATATTGGCTAAGTGAGTATAATCATAGTCTAATTTTTCGCTTAAATAATGCGAAAAATTTAGTTTTGTATCTTCTTCTCTATGGTGTACAATATCTATAATAGCAAGCTTTATTTTTTCTAATAAAATGGCTCGTTTATCTTCCATAAGCTCTAGCCCTGCATCTTTTAATTCTATACCTAATTGTGCTCTTTGTGCAGTGGTAATGTTTTCCATAATGTCCACCTCACCAAGCTCCACCATTACAAAGTGTAGCCCCATTGCTTTCAGTGCATCTTTTACAACCATTTTGCATCGAGCACTTACCATGTATTTTATATGTATTTTCAAAAAAAAATTATGAGTAGAAAATAAAAAATGAAATATTTATTTGTTAGTTTGTGTAATAAGCAACTACAAGAAAAAAAATCTTTAAAACCAAGAAACCGCTTAGCAGAAATTTTCTACTAAACGGTATTGGAATAGCCCCCTATTTTAAATTATAATGCCGAAATGAGTTTATGTAATTCTTCTTTTGTTTTACCCAATTTTATTTGAAGCCTACCCATCATTTCTTCTTTTTTTCCTTCAATAAGTAATACATCATTATCGGTTAATATTGCAAACTTTTGTTTTAGTTTACCTTTCTGCTCCTCCCAATTTCCTATAAGCGCTGTCCTATTCATAATACGATTTTAATGTGTAAAATTATTTTTACAACTATATAAAGGTCAACTTTTAAAAATGTCTATCGTTATACAATAAAATAAAAGTGTTATATAATTCACAGATTATCGATGGTATTGCGTTTTTTGTTTTTTAGGTGTTTAAAAAATGAAGGAGTTAAACCTGTAATTTTTTTAAATTGGTGGGAGAGGTGCGCAACGCTGCTGTAATGCAGCTTGTAGGCTATTTCGGTAAGGTTAAGTTCGTCGTAGGTAATTAATTCTTTTACTTTTTCTATTTTATGCACAATAATAAAATGCTCTATGGTGGTGGCTTGGGTTTCAGAAAAAAGATTGGAAAGATAGGTGTAATCATAATCTAATTTTTCTGCCAAGTAATCAGAAAAATTTGTTTTTGGTAAATCATCTGCATAGTGTATCATTTCTATCACTACGTTTTTTATTTTTTCAATAAGCATAGCACGCTTATCATCCATAAGCTCTAAGCCAGATAAATGCAACGCATTTTTTAATGCATCTCTTTGTGCATATGTTATGTTTTCCATAACCGTTACTTCACCTAAGTTTACATTGGTAAAGTGTAAGCCAAGCTTTTGCAACTCCTCCTTCACCAACATTTTGCAGCGTATGCTTACCATGTTTTTAATGTAGAGTTTCATTTGTTTAGCTTACTTAATTTATAAATAATAGCAATAGCTTTAGTTATATAAAATTTTTGTAGTAGGATATAGAAAAGAAATGTTGGATACTGTAAAATTAATCAAAAAATCAATCTTCGTACCCACTTTTTATTATGGTAGATATCATTTTGAACTGCTCTTTTGCATTAAACACATGCGATGCATTTGCAGGAATAATTATGCCCTCGCCCAATGTTAAGTGGTGCATTTTATTATTGATCGTTATATCTGCTGCTCCGTCAATTATTTGTATATAATTATCAAATGGAGAAGTTTTTTCAGCCAACTCCTCTCCGGCATCAAACGATGAAGCGGTAACATTACCAGTTAATTTTTTTATAATCGTTTTGCTTACTACCGCATTGGGTATATATTCTATTATTTTTACAACAATATGTGCTTTTTCTTTTTCTAACTCTACAATATCCATGCTTTGGTTGGTTTTAAACCTATTTAATATTTGTTGAAGTTAGTCTATTAAAAAACTTACCTAGTATTTATTTTTAATATGTTGTACAATTCACTGATTTGCGAGGCAAAAAAAAGAATAAAAGTCATTAAACTTTTACTCTTTTTTATAATATGCTCACAAATTTATTTTAGCTAAAATTTACCTATCCATTTTTCCCATGTTTTTATGTTTTATTTTTACCAATTGCATGCCACATATTGGGCATTTGCCTGGCCTATTTCTTACTACCTCTGGGTGCATAGGGCAAGTATATTTTTTTGCTCTATTGTTTGGATGATGCTCTTTGTGAGAACTATTTTGTTTTACTTGCGCTAAAGAAGTATTTACAGATGCAAATAAAATGGCGATAATTAAGATTACATTTTTCATGTTTATGTTTGTTTATAATTGATTAAATAATTTTATTTGCTAATAAAACCTTGCTTCATCATTTTGTTGTAAATAACTTTTGATATTTCAGCCGTCATTTTTTTTACACCATCGGGGTTAGTGGTTTCTGTAAGCCCTGTCCATATTATTTTATTTTCTTTTATAGAATATACATTTGTTTCTACTGTATAAGTTTTTGTGCTTACATAATTGCCCGGGGTTTGATAATAATTGTAACTTCTAAAATAATAATCGCTAAAAGAATAAAAGTATTTTGGGTATGTAGCAATATTGCCAGGCACATAGGTCACTTCTTTGTCCACATCAATTAACCGCATGGTAACAGCGCCATCAAAACCATCTGCATTTATTTTTTCTCTAATAGCAAAAGCATCTTTCCTATTAAAATTTGCATTAAAATAATTGTACGATACCACACCCTTTCCATCAAGGTATTTTACCATTTGGTCTTCTGCATTTCTATTACTGGTTTCGGTATTAAAGAGTGCTACAACCAATACTTTGTTCAGTTTAGCAATAGCCACTTCTTTCTCCGCTTCGCCCCAGCTACTTTTTATTTGCGTAGTGCTGCTGCACGAATAATTGAACGTAATAATTAAAATGAAAATGTAACAAAGGTATTTTTTCATATAGTAAATCTTTAAAAATATCACAAGGCTTGTCAACCCTTCATTTTAAAATAATCAATAGTAAATGTTTGTTTCGGTTGACAATCCTTGTGATAATTCGATTGTTTTAATTTTGATGCGTGCCTGTAAGCGTTAATAAAAACACCGTTTCTTCTGTGGCAACAACAGTGTGTTCTATGCCTTCGTATAAGCTTATCATATCCCCACTCCTCAATTCAACCGTTTGCACATCGGTTATAAATTGCATTTTACCTTCTAGTACATGCACACACAGCATTTGTGGTACGCTATGCTTTTTTAGTATGGCACCTTTATGCAATGCTATAAGTATAATACGTAAAAAATTTGTTTTTAAAAGTGTAATGGCATTCCTGTCATTTTTATGCCAAGTATCTTCTTCTCTTATTTGCTTTATAAAATGAGGAAGATTTACATGCACCATAGTAGCATCTATCACTCTTTCAGCTCCATTTCGTTCTACCGCTATTTCGTTTATAGTCGTTTCCATTGTTTATTTTAATTTTGTACTCCATGCTACAAACGTGGCTATTTCTTTGTTTTGATCAATAATTATTTTCTGTGCCATTTTTTTTACGCTACTTTCTTTTCCATAAGCAATTTCATCCTTAGCCATTTTTACAGCACTTGCATGGTGTGTTATCATCAACATTACAAAGTCATCATCTGTGTTGCCCGTCATTTTCATGTTGTGCATATTCTCCATCATTGTTTTCATGGCATCTGCCAATATGCTTTGCGAATCTGAGTTATCAATCTTTGCTTTATCCATTTTATAATTACTTACAAAATTTTTCAATTGTGCTATTTCTGCTTTTTGCGACTTTATAATATTTTTTGCTATATCAATTATTTTTACATCTCCTCCTTTAGCTATTTCTAGTTCACTCATATCTATGGCGGCTTGGTGGTGTATCATCATAGTATTGGCAAAATCAATATCAAAATTACTTGTCATTTTTACACTGTCTATTTGCGCCATTGTTTTCATCATAGATTTCATCATATCATTTTCCATTGGCCTAGCAGTATTTATCATTGTATCGTTAGGTGATACATGTACTACACTGCTATCCTTATTGTGCTTCATATTATTTTTTCCATTATTATCGCAAGTATATAAAAAGTATAAACTTGTAAAAAATGCTAGAACTTTTATAATATTATTTTTCATCTTTTTTATTGTGTTATGCATATAAATATGCGTTAGTCATGCTCATGCAAGTTTCGGCACATATTCTACAAGCTTCTTCACATTCTTTGCAATGATCCATGTGTGCATGCTTTTGGCACTCATTAGCACAAGCGGTACATATTTCTGCACATAGTTTGCATATTTGTTTTGCAAATTCACTTCTGCTAGCCATTGCTTTTACTGCACCAAGGCACATATCTGCACATGCTTGTGTAAGCATAATACATTTGCTCAGCATTTTTACTTCCGTTTCATTCAGGCATGCTGTTGTGCACCTAGCACATGCGGTAGCACAATCTGTGCATGCTATAATACATGCGTTGTATTTTATGTTATTCATTTTTATTTAGTGTTTGTTATAGTTCTCAGCGAATTCCCTAGGTCATACATTTCAGCTGTAAATTCATTTTTAAATACTTGCCATTTTTCATCGCCATCAGCACTATACTCTTCTAATCTTTTTTTCATGTCTGTATTTTTTTGAGATAGTTCAGCAATTTTTCTTTCGTACTTTTCTTTAACATTTTGTTTTTGGTTTGCAATCCTTGCATTAAAGTCTGCTAAGCTTTGTGTGTTTTCTGCTATTCTTTTACCCGTTTCTGTTCTATACACTTCAATGTCGTTAAGATAATTTGCATTGGCTACATCCAATTTTCTATTAGCTTCTTTCGCATTTTTTTCTGCTTTTTCTACATTTTGCTCAGGAGAATTGCAACTTATATTTGCACTAATTGTTATAAATAAAATAACAGAAAAGTTTAAAAGTATCTTTTTCATTTTTATAATTATTTATTGCAAAACTCCCTTTTTTAATTCGCATACTTATTATACAATTCTTTGTATTCGTTATATAATTCGCATATTTTTAAATTGTAAAACTATTTTTTTGTAGGGATAATATACAGTGGTATTTGAATGTGTTGCAATACATTTTGGGTCACACTTCCTATTATTAAATGTTCCAGCCATTTTTGACTATGTGAACCCATTACTATCATTTCTGCTTCTAATTCTTTAGCAGTTTCAATAATTATATCAGCACAATTGCCACTTCTTACATAATTTTTTATTTCATCATCTGCCAAAAATGTTTTTATTTTATTTAAATAAAGATTAGAGCTTTGTTCTAAATTTTCTGCAATCGTCATAGAGGTCATACTAAAATCTGCATAGCCACCAAAGCCCATTATGGGGTCGTAGATAGAAGAAGAATAAAAAGTAGCTTCTGCTAATACATGCAGCAGTGCTACATTAGCGCCCAATGCTTTTGCAATTACATGTCCATTTATTGCAACAGTTTGTGCTGTTGGGTGGTAATCTATTGCAATCAATATTTTTTTCATATTTTTTTATTATTCCATTTAATAATTATACAATTCAATAATTACAGCCTTTCAAGTCTTCCTTCGGGTGTTTTTATTGGCTTGTTACTCTTCTTTATTTTCATACAACTCATTATGATTATCCAATCCCAAGCTGTAATAATTATTTTCTTCATCTTCCGTACCAATCTTTTCTTGCTCATCATCTAATTCCGCTCCAGGCACATCTAACCCATTTCCTAAATCATTGTCATCAAGTTCTGTTTGGTTATTTTGATTTTTAAACTTTTGTAGTAAAATATTTTCGGGGTCAATATCTACTTCATTTTTTGCTTTGTTATAAATATCATCTTTAGCATCGTAGCCAAGGTGAAAAACACCATGTTCTTTGCCTGCTTGATTTTCTTCCATTTTGGTATTTTTATTTTCGTACATAATCTTTATTTTAAATTTTAAAAATATTTATAACGATGGTTTCGTAAGTTTTTTTGAGAAATAATGCATTACGAAATCTTGTTGCTCTTTTAATGTGATATCGTCTGTTTTAGCAACCTGCAGATCTATTTTACTAAAATGATTATCTGCAATAAGTAAATTATGTAACTCATCTTTTGCCTTTGTAGGTCCAAAAAGTATTACTTCATCATAGTGCCTTATTACTTCGCCCATTTTTTTAAAATAGGCCAATTGCTCACGCTGTTCTTTATGGTGCATCGCTTTTTCTCCCTTTTGTATAGTTTCTAATTTTTCCTCATGTGTAAAATCCGATTCAATGGTTTTTATTTCCAAAGGATTATTTGCAAATTCTATAAGATGTGCTTGTTGGTAATTCAAATAAATTCCCAGTCGTTTATTAATTTTCATACTATTTTTTTAAAGCTTAATTATTTTGTACATGTGTTTTTGTATATTTTTTTAAAAGATTTTCTAATGAATTATAATAATCTTGTAAGTTTTTCGTGTTCATTTCAGGGTTTTCTACATTTGGTATTGTTACAGGCATTTCTGCCATATACTTCGATAATTCAGGAAACTCATCGTGTATTTTCATCGTCATATTTAAAATATCATTATTTAAATCCATTTCACTTTTCATTTTTATTTTTTTTATGCAATATGAGTTTTAAAATAAAAAACAGCATATTGTACGATGCTGTTTTTTAAAATTCATTACAACTAGCAACAGCGTTTAATTTTTATCAGTGAATTTAGTATTGTCTGTATGAGCAGCACTAGCCAGTAAATGTGCGGCATCAGCTTTACCTACACTCACCAAAGCTTTATCATTTTTTCCTGTTACAAAATGTTTTACTGCATCCATGTGGTGCTTAGCAGCATTTGTGTGATTTTTTGCTGCTTTTGTATGTATTTCTACATTTTTTTTTACATCTGTAGGGCCAAAATTTGCTTTATCTTTCTTTATAAAAGTTGCCATTTTTTATTTTTAATTGTAATGGAATTATTACTGTATAAAGGTGCATCCAATAAAAAAAATAAGTATTACACAATTGTTATAAATAATTGTATTATTCACACATTTTTTAGATTATATAATAGATGAAATAAGAAAGTTGAAACTATTAGGGTAATAGTTTTTTAAATGCCTTACCAAAACAATCAATTACATCTGTTATCAGCATACTCTCCATACTTTGTTTTTTCAAACAAATATCTGCTGCAAGCCCATGTAAATAAACGGCAGCTTTTGCTGCGTCAAAAGGCATGTAGCCTTGTGCCAGAAATGCTGTAATGGCTCCTGTAAGTGCATCGCCAGAGCCAGCCTTTGCTAAGCCTGCATTACCGGTTGTATTTTCAAATGCTTTTCCTTTAAAAGTTATAATTGTTTTATGGTCTTTTAATACAATTACTATATTCAATTTTTTTGCCTTTTCTATGGCGGTTATAATTCTTTCTTCCTTATTGTAATGTTTGCCAAAAAGTTTATCAAATTCTTTTGGGTGAGGAGTAATAATGCTGGATATTGGTATTTTATTTAACATTAATTTATTTTTCGCAATTATATTTAAGGCATCAGCATCCAGCACAATTGGTTTTTTAAATTGATCCATCAAATAAGTTAGTATTTGAAAAGATTCTTTTGATACATCAATACCACACCCAATACCTAGAGCACTAAATAAATCAAAATTATCGCCATCTTTTTCTCTAATGCAAATCATTGCTTCGGGCAATGCAATTGGTAAAATATTAGATTTGCTTTGTGGTACACTTACTGTTAGCTTTCCTACGCCCGTACGCATACATGCTTTTGCAGCTATAACTGCTGCGCCCATTTTGCCAATGTTGCCAGCTATTAATAATGCATGGCCAAAATTTCCTTTGTGTGCAAAAGGTTTTCTTGGTTTGAGTATGGAGCGAATTATATGTTTATTTAATTTTTTCATTTTCATTTTAAAAATCTAAGAAGCCTTATCACTCTCTAAACATTTAATTTCTGTTTTTTCTTTTTTAATGCTTTGTCGTAACAATAAAAAAATACCCATATACATGTTAGCTATCCACACAAGTGCAAAGCCCGCTATTAAATATCCTCGCCAATCGTGCATCAGTAATTTGTAACCTGTGAGTGCAATAAAAAATATGGTTACATAATGGCTAAAACAATATTCGCAGGTAAATAAATAAAATATTTTTCTTACAATTATATTTTTGCAGCTTTTGCTTTTTATTTTACAATAATCTCTTTGTTCTTTAAAAATTTCTTCATTTGTTACTGTCCATGATGCACATGCTATTGGTATTGCTAATAAAAACAACCATTGTATTTGCAGAAAAATTGTCATTGCTGCTGTTGTTTAATCTTTTAAAAGCTTTAACAACTCCCTAGCTGCAGCCTCAGACGATGCAGGGTTTTGCCCTGTTATCAACATTCCATCTTTTACAACATACGAAGCCCAGTCTTCTCTTTTAGAATAAATACCACCTTTACTTTTCAATTCTTCTTCTAATAAAAAGGGAACAACTTCTGTAAGTTTTACTGCTTCCTCTTCTGTGTTTGTAAAGCCTGTTACATTTTTTCCTTTTACCAATGGTTCATCTGCTTCATCTTTTGCATGTAGTAAAACTGCAGGTGCATGGCAAACGGCTACCACAGGTTTTTTGCTGCTCCAAAAATGTTCAATCAATTTTATTGAATTTGCATCATTGGTTAAATCCCATAATGGACCGTGCCCACCAGGGTAAAATATGGCATCAAAATCATCTGATGACATATCAGCTAATAAGACTGTTTCAGCTAAAATATTTTGTAAATGTTTATCTGCTTTAAAGCGAATGGTAGCAGTCGTTTGATTTTCTGTTGTGTTGCTAGCTGGATCTATTGGTGGTTGCCCACCTTTAGGAGATGCTACGGTGATGATAGCACCAGCATCTAAAAAAGTATAGTAAGGCGCTGCAAATTCTTCTATCCAAAAGCCTGTTTTTTTTCCTGTGTTTCCTAGCTCACTATGCGAAGTGAGTACCATTAATATTTTCATGTTTTATATTTTTTCTTACTTAAATATTTTACGCTTCCACAATCATTTTACCAATATTATCACCTTCAAATAATCCTAGCAATGCGTTGGGCAAATTATCAAACCCTTTTTTTATTGTTTCAATATATTTTAATTTGCCTTCGTTTATCCAATGAGAGAGTTGCTTTGTACCTTCTGCAAAACTATTTTTAAAATTACTTACTATAAAACCTTGCATTAGTACACTTCTTGTAAGTAACATTGGCTGCAGCCTCGGTCCAGTAGCCGCTTCAGTGTTATTGTACAATGATATTTGACCACACAATGCAATGCGTGCATTAAAATTTATATTGGCAATAACCGCATCTGATATTTCTCCACCTACATTATCAAAATATATATCTACAGCATTTGGGCAAATGTTTGCAATGGCTCCTTTTATATCTTTTGTGGTTTTATAATTTATTACTTCATCAAAACCAAATTCTGTTTTTAATGTCATTGCTTTTTCATCAGAGCCTGAAATGCCAATTACTTTGCAGCCATTTATTTTTGCTATTTGCCCTACTACAATACCTACTGCACCAGCTGCGCCAGATACTACAACTGTTTCGCCCTCTTTTGGTTTGCAAATGTTTAATAAGCCAAAATAAGCAGTAAGCCCAGGCATGCCAAGCACACTTAAATAATAGCTTTTGTTGGCTGCATTTTTATCTATTTTTTGAGTGTTTGCTCCATTACTAACTATGTTTTCTTGCCAAGGCAACATGCCCACTACTACATCCCCAATATTATATTTATCCGATTTGCTTTCTATTACTTCTGCCACTACACCGCCTTCCATTGGTGCATCAATTGCAAATGGCGCTACATACGATTTTGCATCGTTCATTCTACCACGCATGTATGGATCTACAGAATAATACAAAGCTTTTAGCAACACTTCATCTTCTTTCAAAACAGCTAATTCAACCTCTATGGTTTTAAAATTACCAAGCGTGGGCTTGCCTTTTGGGCGAGTGTGCAATACAATTTGTTTTGTTTTCATTTTCTATTTATAAATTGTTAGCAGTTTTTTAAAGCTACCCAAATAATGATAAAAACTATTATTGTGCCAAAACAACCACCGCCTATTTTTTTTGCGCCATAGCCAGCTATTAATCCTCTAAATATATTGTTCATAATTTAAAAGTATATTTTAATTGCTAATATTATTTTAAATAAAAGTGTATCAGATATTATTTTTCCTTATCTGCTTTAATACACCATAGTAATTCTTTTACAAAAACTTCTGTCAATTTATCTGTTAGTGCTTTATCTGTTGGGTTGCCATCTTCATCATAAGCATCTTGCACTTTTGGTACAGAAAACATTTCTGTAATGGTCCAAGCCTTCATCTTCCAAAGTGTAAATTGCAAAGCTACCAAGGCTTGTGAGCCAGCAAATGGACCTGCAGAAACCGTTACTATACCAACAGGTTTATGCCTCCATTCTTCATATAATAAATCAACCACATTTTTTAAACTGGCAGGTATGCCTCCATTGTATTCAGGCATTACAATAATAATTCCATCCGATGATTTTATTTTTTCTGCAAATGCTACAGCGTTTGCAGGAGGATTTTTTTGTGTTTTTAATGTACCTTTAAATAAAGGAAAATTATATTCTTTTAAGTCAATAATTTCAGCATATGCAATATTGTTCCCACCTAAATATTTGTTGAAGTAAAGTGCTACCCTATGGCTATTTCTCTCTTCTCTTATACTAGATGAAATGATAGAAATTTTATCCATTGTATTTTATTTTTTAAATGTTTAATATGTTCTATTTCTATTAGTTTTACAAGCATTTATCTAATTTTTAGAAATGGTGGATTTGTTTTTTGATTGAAATGTACGGGCTTTCTTATGGTATTAATATTTTATAGTATGAAATTTTTTCAACTCCACTTTTTTCAATTCTTTTTATGCTGTAGTGGGCATATCGTTTCTTTTAAATTTTCGAAAATTTATTTCATCGTAAAGATGATTGTTATTATATATTTTTCATTATATAATTATTAAAAAAAGTTGCAAGATTCACACATTAAATGTAACATGCGCTATTTATTTCCTTTAATAAATGACTATATTTTTAATTTTATATTATCCCAAATTTTACTCTATCCTATCTTATTATAAAGAGCTGCAGACCATCTTTTAGGTAAGGTGCGAATAAATATGGAAACCATTTTTGATACCGTGCCTGGTACAATAATCATTCTACCTTTTAGCATTTTCTTTACGGTTACTTCTCCTACTTTTTTGGGAGAAACCGCCATTTGTTTTCCAAACCATCCTAATTTTTCTTTGGTATCTTTTTCTATAGATGGTTTTGTAAATACAGGGCCTGGACATAGGCAACTTACACTGATTCCTTTTGCTTTTAATTGGTATCGTAAACCATAACTAAAATACAATACAGCTGATTTTGTAGATGCATACAAATTTTTTGCTGGTATTGGAGCAAAGGCTGCCATGCTTGCTATATTAAGTATATAAGCAGGTGCATTTTTTTCTAATAGCGGTAGAAGCATTAGTGTTAAACTCATCATCGATTCTACATTTAATCGTACCATATATTGTAAGCTATCAAGTGAAGAAGATAAAAAATCATTCGCACCACCTATACCTGCTACATTGCAAAGCATTTTTAGTTGTATATTTTTATCATTGCACCATGTAGCTATTTCTGCAGCAGCAGTTTCTTTGCTCAAATCTTTTGCCAATATTTCTACATGTATATTGTATAATGTTTCCAATTTATTTTTTGCAGCTATTAAAGTATCCACATTTCTAGCTATTAAAATTAAATTATAATTGCGTTTGGCTAAAGCTTCTGCTATAGCATATCCTATGCCCTTACTACCACCCGCTACCAATGCGTAAGGCGCAATAGTATCGGCAAACAGTTCAGATTTAATTTCAGGCTTTGCACCATTGGTGTATCCTGCGTATAAGTTTGACATATTAAAAATAAAAATTAGAAATAGTAAATGTCTTTTCATATTCTGTATGTTTATAAGGGAATTTATTTTGTTGTACACGTAAAGGCAAAAAATACAGTTGGAATACTGTAACTGCTTTTTATATAAGTAGTTTAATTTATAATTTTTTGCGAACCTTCTTTTGCATCTAATAAAGTTTTGCCAGTAGCTATTGAGGCTATCATTTTAGCGTCTTTACCATTTCTATTGCCTCTTTGCCCATCAAATTTGTTTCATCGTTTATAAAGTATATATTTTATTTTAAAATTTGATATTGCTAAGGTCAAATGTCTGCTGTAAAAAATTGTTACACAATTATTCAAATAAATTGTATTGTTCACGCCCTTTTTTCATAAGCAACTTATGGTTTTAAAATTATGCAAACGATTTTTCATATTTTATTTTATGATTTACTACGTATATAGTAAAGTGTGAATCATGCAATTTTTTTTTAAAATGATGTAATAAAATATCGATTAAAGAATTACACTTTTGTGATGAAATTTCTTTTAGTAAGTAAATATTATCTACGATGGTAAAAAAATCAAAAGGGAATAGTTTGGCTAATACCAAAATATTAAAAGATAAAACATATCAAGATTTTAATAAAGAAGCGCCAAACCCTAAAGATCCTGTGCAAAAAGAAGTGGTAGAAATTGCAGAAGCTTTTGAGGCTAGTACAGAGCCTGAAATAAATGCTGTACCACACGTAGGGGCACGAGATAAAAATGTAAAGAATGAAACAACAATTAAAACAATAAAAAAGTAAAGATGGAAAAGAAAACAACCAAAAAATCACCAGTAACACAACCAGCACTTAAGCCTTCAATGCCTGCTTCAAATAATGGAATGATAAAGCATTCTCAATTAATGAAATTATTTGAAGATGAATTAAAAGATATTTATTGGGCGGAAAAAGCGTTGACTAAGGCTATACCAAAAATGATAAAAAATGCCACTTCGTCAAAATTGTCAGAAGCATTGAAAAGTCATTTAGCAGAAACTATCGAACAAGTAAGTCGCTTAGAAAAAGTTTTTGCCAGCATCGAAAAAAAGACGGTTGCTAAAAAGTGCGAGGCCATGGATGGCTTAATTAAAGAAGCTGGAGAAATAATGGAATTGTGTGAAAAAGGGCCTATGCGTGATGCTGGCATTATATCGGCAGCACAAAAAGTAGAGCATTATGAAATTGCTACTTATGGTACGTTACATCAATTTGCGGTTACACTTGGTTTAGCAGAAGCAGCCTCATTACTAGAAAAAACACTAACAGAAGAAAAATCTGCGGATGCAAAATTGACAGAAGTAGCCGTTGCTACCATAAATATAGAGGCGGCAGAAATGGAAGATAAACCAGCTTAAGTTTTGATTTGGTTTATATAAAGTGAAAATGCAGTAAATTATTTTACTGCATTTTTTCTGGTGCCACGTCTTACAACGATTTTTTTTAAAAAAGAATTTTAAATTTTCTTAATGGTTGCTGTCCACACCATAACTGTTCGGAAGATTTTACAAATCTACAGCATAAATCATAAATAATATTTCTAATGTTACATCTTCAGAAGCAGCTACTGAACGTAGTTAAACAATAGTTTTATATTTGTTTAGTGGGTATTTTATGACCAATTTTTCAATATTTTCTCGTCATAATTAGTATTTATAAAACGAAAGCACAAATAATAATCAATAATAGAAATAGTAATAACTAAATAATTATTTTACAATATTTTTAAAACTTTTGAAAGTGTTGTCATATTATAATCTGAAATTTTCAGCATGTGGTTATATTGTATATTATGTACCATGTAAAAAAAATAATTAATTTATAATAAATGCTTATAGTAAGAAAATACATTTTAAAATAAACGACTAATAGAATTCTGTATCAAGAATATTATTTTATGGTATCTGTTTTATTTATTAAAGGTAATTTTTGTTTTTCTTTATTTTGTTGCTCTAATTTTTTGGCAGCAGCTTTTTTTTGCTTTCTAAATGCACCTCGTAACAAAAAGCTACTTTTTGCTGCTTCCATATTTTCACTTAATCCTTTAGTGCTTTTTTGGAGGTTAGCCATTGTAGTATCTAAAGCCTTACTCAGTTTGTCATCATTCATCAACATGCCCAACGTGCCTTTTCCACTGTTCATCTTTGTTGTAAATTTAGAAAATTGATTAGAGCTATTTTCCAAATTTGTAAGCGTAGATTTTATGCTCCCAGAAAATTCCTTGTCGGATAATAATTTTGATAACACCCCGTCGTTATTATTCATCTTATAACTAAATGATGCTAGTTGTTGTGTTATAATATTTGCATTATCAACACTGCTTTTTACACTCAGCATTACATCTTCCATTTCTATTGGATTTTTCGATAAAATGAAATCATTATCTTTTACATTTGTTTTTATTCCTGCATTATTTTCTTTTGCTCCAGAAGAAATCGTTAATACTTTATCACCCATTAATCCATCAGAACCTATGCTTGCTCTTGCACAAGTATTGATAAACTTTTGTACGTTTTTTTTCATTACCAAGTACACCATTACTGAAGTATCTGTTAGCAATTCTATGCCATCTATTGTTCCTACATTAATGCCCGAAAAACGTACATTGTTTCCCACTTTTAAACCACTTACGGTTTTAAATTGTGTCTTCAAACGAAATGTATTACCAAATAAATTTTTCTGCTTGCCAATAAAGTAAATTGTACCTACAAATAGCACCAATCCAATTACAACAAACATTCCTAGTTTCCAAGTAGATCCTGATTCTTTCTTCATAACAAGTTTTTTATTTTATTTAACGAAAAATGATCTTACCCATTCATTTTCACTTTTCTCCAATGTTTCATAAGTGCCTTCCGCATCTATCACACCTTCTTTTAAAATTACAATTCTATCTCCAGTAAGTTTTGCACATGCCATATCATGTGTAATGATGATAGAAGTAGTTTTATATTTTTTTTGCATCATCAAAATAAGCTCACTTATTTCTCTCGATGTAATGGTATCTAAACCAGTAGTAGGTTCATCATACAAAATAATATCTGGTTTTAAAATAAGTGTGCGAGCAAGCCCAATTCTTTTTCGCATACCGCCCGATAATTCAGAAGGCATTTTGTCTATTGCTTCTGCTAGTCCTACACTTTCCAAAATTTCTTTTATAGATTCTTCTATTTCTTTTTGTGTTATATTTTTTGAATGACGTTTTAGAGGAAATTCTAAATTCTCTCTTACTGTCATCGAATCATACAGCGCAGCATTTTGAAAAAGAAATCCAATTTTTAATCGTATTTTATTTAATTCTTTTTCTTGGAGTGAAGTAATGTCTGTACCAAATACTTTTATCTCTCCTGCATCTGCCTTTACCAAACCCACCAAACATTTTATAGTAACCGATTTGCCTGAGCCTGACTTTCCTATAACCACTAAATTTTCACCTTTTTCAACTTTAATATCAACGCCTTTTAAAATATTGTTTTCACCAAACGATTTGTACAATCCTTTTATATCAATAACAGGATGATTTGTTTCGTTTATTAAAATATTATTTTTAGTAATTGTTTCTGTTATCATTTCTATAATTAATAAAAAAGGTCTGTTATTTGCACTGCCAACATATCAATTATAAATATGCTGAGAGATGAAACTACCACAGCTGCATTTGCAGCTTTACCTACACTCTCTGTTCCATTGCCTGCATTATAGCCTTTGTAACAACCAATCATCCCAATAAAAAACCCAAAGAAAAATGTTTTTACAGTGGCAGGAAATACATCAATAAAATCGAGTGAGTCTAACACTTGAGAAAAATACCTAAACAAGTTAACATCGCTATGAATATTTATACCAACAAACCCACCTAAAATTCCAATACCATCTGCAAATATTACGAGTAATGGTACCATTAAAGTGCTAGCTAAAATTCTTGTTACAACTAAATATTTATAGGGATTGATGGCAGACACTTCCATTGCATCTATCTGTTCAGTTACTTTCATAGAACCTAGCTCTGCTCCAATGCCAGATGCTATTTTTCCTGCACAAATTAACGCAGTGATTACAGGAGCAATTTCTCGTATAAGCGAGAGCGCAACCATACCAGGTAGCCACGACTCAGCACCAAACTCTGCCAATGT
>JAYTGY010000191.1:0-5925 GCA_043733065.1 Ferruginibacter sp. | reverse complement strand
ACAGCAACTGGTATTCCACTTACACCAACTCAAATGGCAGGAATGCGTTTTGATCCTGCACCTGGCTATAGTGGAAATGTAGTATTTAATTATCATGCTACTGATAATAGCGCATTAATAAGTAATAGTAGTACATACACTATTCCTGTTAGTAATTTAGTTCCCAAGTCAGAAGATATACTTGCACCAAAAATGACTAATACTAGCGGCACAACATATATACCATTTTTAAGTAGTATTGATGCAGATGGCACAATAGCTAATTACATAATAACAAGTCTGCCTGCTGCATCTCAAGGTGTATTAAGTATTTCTTGCCCTGCAACACCAACTGGTGCTACATGTACAGGTGGCTTTGCAAATTTAACAGCAGCGGTTTTAGCGGCTAACCCAGGTGGAATTGCTCTTACCGCCGCTCAAGCAGCAGGTTTAAGATTTACTCCTTTGCCATCTTTTACTGGTAATGTAATTTTTAACTATGGCGCATACGATAACAATGGAAATATAAGTAACGTAGCAGCATACACAATACCTGTGGTAAATGCAGCTCCAGTTATACCTGTTATTGTTAACATACCTCCTGTTGCCAATAACTTTATACATACACCAATGCCACAAGGCAATGTAGCTACGCTTATACCAAGCTTAGTAGCAGCTGATGCTGATGGCACTATTGCAAGTTATACTATTGCAACTATACCAACAGCAGCACAAGGCGTATTATCTTATTGTACCAATGGTTCAGAACCATGTACTGGCACAGTAACTTCAATAATTGCTGGAACTGTTTTAACACCTGCACAAATGGCTACCTTAAAATTTGATCCTTCAGGAAATTTTGTAGGCACAGCTCAGTTTATTTTTACTGCTACAGATAATAGTGGCAGTGTAAGTAATACTGCAACATATCAGTTGCCGGTAATAGCGCAACCTCCAGTATCAAATAACATTATGGAAGCCACTATGGCTAATACCAATGGGGCAACTCCAATTCAAAGTTTAAATTCATCTGATATAGATGGAACAATTGCAAGTTATACTATCACTACTGTTCCAGTTGTGGGACAAGGCGTGTTATCATATTGTAGCAATGGAACCGAACCATGTACAGGAACAGTAACAACTATTACAGCAGGGACAGTTTTAACAGCTGCACAAATGGCAACTTTAAAATTTGATCCAGCTGCAGGCTTTGTAGGTAATGCAACATTTACTTATACTGCTCTTGATAATAGTGGCAATACAAGCAATACAGCTAATTATACAATCCCTGTAGCAGCTACGGCAACTCCAGCAAGACCACCATTAGCGGATAATATAACAGCTCAACCATTAAATAATAGCCTTGGCAATACAGTTATTCCATCACTTCAAGCAAATGATTTTGATGGTACTGTTGCTAGTTATACAATTAGTACAATTCCATCAGCGGCTTCAGGTGTATTAAGAATAACATGTCCAAGCACACCAGTAGGTTTAACTTGTGTTGCAGGATATGCAGATGTGATGGTAGGTACAGTATTAACGCCTGCCGAAGCAGCAAGATTAGCATTTGATCCTGCACCTGGCTTTACAGGTACAGCTTCATTTACCTATACAGCAAAAGATAATACAGGTTTGGTGGGTAATACTGCAACATACAATTTACCAGTTGTAAATACAGCACCTGTTACATCTAACTTAACAGCAACTGTACCATTTAATGCAGCAGCTACAGTTATTCCAGTATTGTCGGCATCAGATGCAGATGGTACTATAGCAAATTATACTATTACAACTATTCCAACTATTGGGCAAGGTATTTTATCTTATTGTAGCAATGGTACAGAACCATGTACAGGAACAGTAACAACAATTATTGCAGGAGCTACTTTAACTCCTGCGCAAGCAGCTACATTAAAATTTGATCCAGCTACAGGGTTTAGTGGTACAACAACATTTGCTTATACTGCTACAGATAATAATGGAAATATAAGTGCTCCTTCAACGTATAATCTTTCTGTGGCAGCACAGCCGCCAGTAAGTGTTGATGTTACAGCAGCAGTAATGGCTAATACAAATGCAGCAACAGCAATACCAGCTTTAAGTGCAACAGATGCAGATGGTACAATAGCTAGTTATAATATTACATCTTTGCCTTCAACAACACAAGGTGTGTTAAGTATTCCATGCCCTGCAACTCCAATAGGTGCTACATGTACAGGAGGTTTTGCAGACTTAACGGATGCTATTTTGGCTAACTATCCAAACGGTATTCCATTAACGACAACACAAGCCGCTAGCCTTCGTTTTGATCCTGTTGCAACATTTACTGGTGTAGCAAGTTTCAGTTATACATCTACAGATAATAGTGGTTTAGTAAGCAATACTGCAAAATATAATTTGCCAATATCGGGTATAGGAAATATACCACCTGCTGCAAAAAATATTAACGTAGCTCCTATGTCAAGTGCAAATGGACCTACGGCTATACCTGCTTTAGTGGGTAGCGATGCTGATGGTACAATAGCAAGCTATACTTTAACATCAGTACCTACTGCATTACAAGGTGTAATTAGTATTCCTTGCCCTTCAACACCTATAGGTGCTACATGTACAGGTGGTTTTGCAGATTTAACGCCAGCAGTTTTAGCTGCTAATCCAGCGGGTATTGTTTTAACGCCTGCACAAGCGGCGGCTATGCGTTTTGATCCAGCTCCTGGTTTTATAGGAACAGTAAACTTTGGTTATACTACTACAGATAATTTAGGTGCAGTAAGTGGGGTAGCAAATTATGCCATACCAGTTACGAGTAACCCTCCAATTGCAAATGCAATTGTTGCTCCATCGATGTCGCATAATAATGGAGCTACACTTATTCCTGGATTAGTTGCTACAGATGCAGATGGCACAATTGCTAATTATACAATAGAAACTATTCCTACAGCTTCACAAGGTGTATTAAGCTATTGTAGCAATGGTACTGAACCTTGTACAGGAACAATAACAACCATAACTGCTGGTACTGTTTTAACAGCGGCACAAATGGCAACGCTAAAATTTGATCCTGCTCCTGATTATACTGGTAATGTAACATTCGATTATCACGCTACAGATAATAGTGGCTTAATAAGTAACACAAGTTCTTATACAATTCCAGTTTTAGGTGTAATACCTGTTTCAAGTAATGTACTTGCACCAAAAATGAACAATGCTAACGGTCCAACTGCAATACCTGACTTAAGTGGAGCAGATGCCGATGGTACAATAAGTTATTATGTAATAACAAGTGTACCAAAAGCATCACAAGGGGTATTGAGTATTCCTTGTCCTGCAACACCAATAGGAGCTACATGTAGTGGAGGTTTTGCAGATTTAACAACAGCAGTTTTAGTAGCAAACCCAGGTGGTATTATTTTAACAGCAGCTCAAGCAGCAGGTTTAAGATTAGATCCAGCACCAGGGTATAACGGTAATATTATTTTCAACTATGCTGCTTATGATAATAATGGCAACCTTAGTAATGTGGCTGTTTATACAATACCTGTTGCTACAGTTTCTGTTGTTGCATTATCAATCACTAATTTTTATGGCCAAAGAAATGCTAATGATATTGATTTAAAATGGAGAACCGAAAACGAAATAAATGTTTCTACCTTTGAAATAGAATATAGTGTAGATGCTACCAACTTTAAAAAAGGTGGATCAGTTGCTGCAAATAATGGTAGTGTAAATAATTATCCATTCACTTTATACAATTATGTAGAGGCGGTTTATTTCATTCGCCTAAAATCGATAGATAAAGATGGCAGTTTTAAGTATAGCAACATTATTAAAATAACCAATAAGCAAAATAACTCAACAGCAATTTATCCTAACCCTGTAAAAGACAAAACTACTTTGCAGATAAACGATAGAGCATTGTTAAACACACAAGCATTATTGATAAATGCTGATGGTAGAATTGTAAGAACAATCAACATTGCGAATGTTTTTGAAATTATGAATTTAAGTAGTTTGCCAAGTGGATTATATGTTTTGAAATTGGCAAATGGTACTATTGAAAAAATAATAAAGGAATAGAACACGCAATGTGTGCTATATAAACACGGGTTGTTTATTTAGGGGTCGCTGCAGTAGAGGGCAGCGGCCTTTTTTTATGCAAAAAATAATATTGTATAATTTTGAAACAATGTATTTGTATTAGTTGAAAAGCCAATGATACCAATTTGATATCTGTATTTATACAATCTTCTCCGCATTCGACTAGATAGTTATTCTATCGCATTTACTTCCGAAGATGTTTCGGAACAATATTTTAAACCCTTCTAGCTAATTTAAAATAAACATTGACATATCATAATTGAAAAAGGCAAACGTATCAACATTTGCCTTTTTTTATTTTTAATTTTTTTGCTTTTTTTATTCCACTGTAAGCGAAAAAGTTATAGCCCGAGCATTTATTTGATCTATTGTATTAGTATATTTTAAACGAGTGTCGTTAGATAATACATTGCGTAAACCATACGTAATTTTAAGTTCTGGCGTAAGCACAAATACTGGAAAGTAAAAGTGAAAACCAATACCTGCTTCTGCTGCATAATCTAGCTTTTGTAATGTAAGCGCATCATCATTATTTTTCTTACCTGCGTTTGCTGCAAGATCATAATCTAATCTACCTCCGGCAATAATAAATACTTTGAAATTATTTATACGATCGCTAGAAAATTTTAAATGAAACGGAAGAGACATTGTAATACCTTGAACTTTTTTTAAAGTAAGAGGTGTTTCTCCTCGTGTAATATCTGGTGTCTTGAGCGAGTATTGAAAAACTTTTTCTGTAAATACCAAATTTAAAGGATAAGTTCTAATATCCAAATGATCGCTAATGCGCATATTAACTAACCCAGCAAGGTTAATACCAGTACTGTTTACACTTTCAATTACATTCACACTATCAAATTCAAGAAAACGAGAACTGTGCACAATGCCATAATGAGAGCGGTTTACACCAAGACTAATGCCAAAATGAAATTTTTGGTCATCATGATCTGGTGAATTTATTTCACGTTCTCTTTGTGCATGCCCAAGCCTGGGTAGCATAATTGCCAATGTAATTATAAATGCTATTTTGTTCCGCAATAGATGCTGCATATGCCTAAGCTCAATGGTTTATTGATTGTGTTTTTAAAGCCAACGGTATTCAAGATATTGATAAAATCTTTTCCCTCAGGAAATTTTTTTATAGATGCATCCAAATATTCATACGCACATTTGTTATTTGAAAAAAGTTTTGCAATATTGGGCGAAACCAATTTCATATAAAAATTATAAAAAACTTTTACAAACATATTTTTGGGTTTGCTAAATTCTAATACCACCAATTTTCCACCTGGGCGCAATACTCTTTGTATTTCTGATAGCCCTTTTTCTAAATATTCAAAATTCCTTACACCAAATGCTACTGTTACTGCATCAAAACTATTATCGTCAAATTGTATTGCAGCACTATCGCCATTGTACAATTGTATTATTTTTTCTACCCCTGCAGTTACAATTTTTTTTCTGCCTATTTCTAACATTCCATCGCTTATATCTATTCCAATGATGGATGTAGGTTTTAAAGTTTTTTCCGTCATTAAAGCCACATCAGCTGTACCAGTGGCTACATCCAATATTTTTTTTGGCTGAATATCTTTTAAATAACCAATAGCTTTTTTTCGCCAGCCTACATCTACACCTGCACTCAAAAACCTATTCATAAAATCATAACGGTGCGCTATGCTATCAAACATATCTGCCACCTGATTTTTTTTGCTTAGTTCCGATTCTTTATATGGAACGATTGTGTCGTGTTCAAAATTTGCCATTCGTTTGCAAATATAAGTGCTTTAAAACAGAGGTTAAATACAGTTAAACACTTTAGATGCTTATATAAAGTTAAAT
>JAYTGY010000190.1:0-12250 GCA_043733065.1 Ferruginibacter sp. | reverse complement strand
ACCAATAATAAATTTTCTCCAGATTTTTGAATGGTACTTATATATTCCTTAGCATCCTCATCCATATCTTTATTTTGTAAAAGAGTAGCAAACCCTAGCATTGAGTTAAGGGGCGTGCGTATTTCGTGGCTCATATTTGCTAAAAACTTTTCTTTTACTTGCGATGCTTCTTGCAATTTATGTTGCGATACATTAAGCTTAGTTATTAATTGATTTTGCTTTTGTATAATGTTAATGATGTACCAAAATAATAGAGCACCACTCGTTAATACCAATACGATTAAAATATTGCTAAAGCTAATGGCTTGCTTTCCACTTTTGTTGGTAACTGCAGAAATAGATGATAATAATTTTTCTCTAGACGTTTCAATAATTTGTGTAGTAATAATGATAGAGTCGTTTAAACGCTTTTCTCTATCTAAATTATTGTGGTTAGCTACAGCCGTTTGAGGTGCATACAATTCTACCCTACTTAATATTAGTTTATTTTTAATAAGCGTGTCTAGTACATCTATATACTTCACAGAAATATCATCATCAGATATTTGTTGTAAGTTTTGAAGCCCTTTTTCAATTTGTGTAATTCGCTCTTCTACGTCTTTCACATTAGCTACTTCATTGTCTAATCTAGCAGCTTTTATAGTATTATCAAGGTAGTCTATATCTTTTTGCAGTTCTCTAAAGTCGTTACTTACCTTCAATTCAGAAACTACTTTTTCGTTTCCTTCAATAAGATTATTAATATTTTTTGTGGAATTATGCTGTATGTAAATTAGAAAAATATTTCCAATAATAAAAGCAGACAATATGATGAAAATTATTTTTTTACCAGACATATTGAAATACTTTTTTCAATTAAAATTATTCATTGCTTGTATTAGATGGCAGTTTAAGTATTTTAGTAATTAAAATTACTAAAATATTAATACAAATTACCCCTCCAAGGCAAATTAAAACAACTTCCAGCGTATTGTTTGCTTTATCTAGCATGTTAAAGAATAGAAAGGTTAAAACAATCAACGCCAAGGAATCTAAAAAAAAATATATCGCATATAACTTTTTCATTTTGTAGTACATTTATTTTTACATAAACAATTTGCCATAGTACCATATTTAATTGAACTTTAATAGAGGAGCTTTGTAGAAACAAAGCTCCTTAAAACTAACTAATACTATGAAAAACTATCATGAATCCCTAACTATTCATAACTATTCATGATTATAAAACAAATATAAAATGCCTGAAATTGTATGGAATAACAAAATCGTTAAAAAGGCAAATCTAATCGGTGAGCATACGTTGTAAAAAATAAATTTTGCTACAAAATATTCATGCGTTTATTCAAACTGGCTCTATATGCGTCAGCTACAGGAATGGGTTTTTCGTTTATTATTAATGCACCATCTTGTATGGTATCTATTTTGTTTAATGCTACAATATAAGAGCGGTGTACCCTTAAAAATTTGGAAGAAGGCAATCTTTCTTCCGTGGCTTTTAATGTGGTATGTATAGCATAAAACTTTTTCCCAACAAATATTTTTACATAATCACCCATGGCTTCTGCATACAAAATATCATCAAATTGTACTTTGCGCACTATATTAGAATCTCTGATAAAAATAAACTCATCGTCGTTTATGTTTACTTCTTCGGTATTACTTTCTAATATCTCTCTTGCCTTATCTATAGCTTGTATAAAGCGGGCAGGTATTACTGGTTTCAAAATATAATCTACCACATTTAGCTCAAATGCTTCTACTGCATATTCTTTTTTTGAAGTAGTAAAAATGATAAGGGGGCTTTTCGTACCTAAATTTTTTGTAAGCTCTAAGCCTGTCATATTGGGCATTTCAATATCCAACAACAAAATATCTACCGTATTTTCTTGCAAAAAATTATAAGCGTCCATTGCATTTTCACAATCACCCATTACTTGCAAGTCTTTTACTTGTGAGGCAAGCTGTATCATGGTTGTACGAGCTATTTTATTGTCGTCTATTATTAAGCATTTCATGTATTACAATATTTATTACAACAAAATTACCCATTTTTAAATTTATAGTATCATCACAATAGTGCCAGCAATAATAAGCAATGCGCCAATAGCGACTTTCCAAGTAAGTACTTCACCCAAAAATAAAACAGATAACAACACAGTAAGCGCCACACTCAATTTATCTACAGGTGCTACTTGCGATACTTTGCCAATTTGCAATGCCTTGAAATAAAATATCCAAGATAAACCTGTTGCCACTCCAGATATAACTAAGAAAATAATATTTTTTTGTGTTAAAGTGGTTAATCCTTTTGCTTCACCTTTTGCCAATACAATGCCCCATGCTACCATTAAAATAATAATGGTACGAATGGCAGTTGCTAAATTTGAGTTTACACCTGTAATACCCACCTTAGCAAAAATAGCCGTGAGCGATGCAAACAGTGCTGAGAGTAAAGCGTATATCCACCACATAATATTATGATTTTATTTTTGTGAAGATAGTTTGAATTATTGTTCAATAGAGATATAAAGATGAAATGTGCCCTTCGATAAACTCAGGGTAAACTTGCCACCGAAGCCAAATTGAAATACAAATGCTCGTCAACCAGAAAAATTATTTTCGATGTATCATTCTCAAAAAAGTAGGCAACACAATTAGTAGCAAAGGTAATGCTGCACACAAGCCACCAATAACGGCTATTGCTAAAGGTTGATGCAATTGTGCGCCTGCTCCTATGCCCAATGCAAGTGGTAGCAAAGCCATGATAGCTCCAAATGCAGTCATTAATTTTGGCCGTAGCCTTGCACTAATCGAGTAAACAATACTTTCTTTGGTACCCATGGTAAGTCTTGCTTGCAAATATTGTTGGTAGGTAAATATGGCATTTTCTCCAATAATTCCTACTATCATAATAATACCTGTATAACTTCCTACATTTAAGGGCGTATGTGTAAGATACAATGCTAGCAGGCATCCTGCTACTCCAAGGACCGCTAATAAAATAATAAAAAAAGATACAATAAATTCTCTAAATAATGTAAGCAATACCACAAAAACCAATAAACATGCTGCTAATAAAATATACAGTAATTCTGAAAATGCTTGTTTTTGCTGTGCATACGAGCCTCCGTACTCTATGTGGTAGCCTGCAGGCAAAGATAATTTTGCTCCTATTTCTTTTTGAATTTCCTTTAACGTACTTCCTAAATCTCTGTTTTCTAAACGAGCAGTAATAGCTCCAATCATTTTTTGATTTTCTCTTTCTATTTCTGCTACGCCTACTTTTGCTTTTACATCGGCAACGGTATTTATAGATTTTAATAAACCATTTGGCAACAAAATATTTCCATTTTGCAATGAATTTAAATTGGTACGTTGTGCATTTGGATAAAGCATACGAATATTTACCATTTGCTCTTTTTCCATGATAGTGCTTATCACATTGCCTTCTAGCTGTGTTTGCAATTGAAATTGAAAATCAGTAGGCGATACACCAAACTGTGCAAGCTTGGCTACATTTGGTTCTACAAATATTTCAGGCCCTGCAATTTTTATTCCATCAAATACATCTGCTACGCCTTTTACACCACTAATTATTTCTGCTACTTGTTGCGAAACCTCTTGTAACTTTTGTTGATTATCACCATATACTTTTATTTCTATTGGCTCCACACTACTCATTAAATCGCCCAACATATCCCCTATTACCTGCCCAAATTCTACTTGTATTTGTGGTATGGTTGCTTCAATTTTCTTACGCATTTCTGCTGATACTTCATCTGTTGTTAATCCTCTTTTCTTTTTTAATTGAATTAAATAATCGCCACGGTTTGGTTCTGTAATAAAAAAACCCATTTGTGTACCAAGTCTTCTGCTAAAATTATCTACCTCGGGTTGTTGTTGTACAATTTTATCTACCTCTTTTAGCATTCTATCTGTTTCTTCAAGCGTAGTACCTGGTGCGGTGTGAAAGTCAAGTACGATGCCGCCTTCATCCATTTCGGGTAAAAAACCTGTGGGCATTTTACTTGGTAAAAAATAAATGATAAAAGCACAAACACATGCAAAGATAATACTGATGTAAGCATGCTTTATGAAAAAACGTATCCAACCACCTTGCTGCTTTTTTACTTTTTTAATAGGTACATTTTCTTCAGCAACAACTATATCTTTTATTTTATAAGGAAATAATAAAAACAAAGCTGGTAATACCAACCATGTTACCAAAAATGAAACGGTTAACGTAATAATCATCGTAAAAGCAAGTACTTTAAAATAGGCACCTGCTACACCACTCATTAAAATAAATGGTACAAATATTACGATGGTGCTCATCGAAGAACCAATCATTGAAGGGAACAAATATTTTATTGCTTTGCTTACAATCACAGGCATGGTTTCCGTTGGTTGCTCTTCATGACTGCGGTGTATTTGCTCTACAACTATTACCGCATCATCTATCATAAGCCCAATGGCAGCGGCTATTGCGCCAAGCGTCATTATATTAAAAGTATAACCAAACGCATACAAGCAAACCATGGTAAGCGCAAGCGTAGTTGGGATTGTAAGTAAAATAACCAAACTACTTTTCCACGAACGGAGAAAAACTATTACAACAACTATGGCCAACAATAACCCTATCCACAATACATCTTCTATACTTTTTACGCTTTCTTTTACAAAATCTGCTTGCAAATAATAAGGCTTTAATTTTACATCCCTTGGTAAAATATTTTCTAGTTCTTTTACCTTTTTTAGTACATCATTATTTACATCTACCAAGTTTGCATTGGGTTGTTTTATTACAGCTATAAGTGGTACATCTTTGCCATTTGCATTTATTTTTACATACTCTTTTGCTTCAGCAATTTTAATATCGGCAATATCTTTTAAATGAATGATTCTTTTGGCTGAATTTACAATTACCAAGTTTTCAAACTCCGTTTTATTTTCGATGGCATTATCGGTAATGGTTAAATACAACCTGTTGTAATCGCTAATGTAACCGTTAGATTGTAGCACATTTGTTTGCCCAACTACATTACTTATTTGCTGTGGCGTTATACCAAGTTCTGTAAGTTTATCTTGTTTTAAAAGCAGCTGGTATTCTTTTGTTTTGCCACCAATAACGGCTACATCAGATACGCCCGGGGTAGCTGCTATAAAGGGTTTTATTTGTAGTTGTGCAATTTTTTTTAACTCTATAGACGAGCGATTACCTTCCAAACTAAAACCCATTACAGGCAAAATAGAGGGGTTCATTTTTTCAACAGTAATTTGTGTACCTGCCAATAAATTATTTCTAATATTATTGATGAGCGATTCCATTTGCAGCTTTGCCACATCCACATCTGCACTCCATTTTAAAAATACAGAAATTTCGCAACTACCTCTCGATGTTGTGCTACGAATATAATCCAACCCTTCTGTTTTTTTTATTACGTTTTCCAATGGTACTGTTACAGTAGCCATCATTTTATCTACTGGCTGCTGTCCTGCATCTGCTATTACTTTTAATTTTGGGAAAGTAATATCAGGAAATAATCCTGTCTTTAATTTTGAAAAACTAAAAAATCCTGCAAGCATGGTTAATACTGCAAGCCCAATAATAGATTTTTTATGGTGTGAATGATACTCCCTCATTTCTATTTTTCTGTTTGCAATTTTACCAATGATGAATCTCCCAAACCATATGCTCCCTTCACTACAATTTTATCCATTATACCCAATCCTGTTAAAATTTCTCTCATAGAATCTTTTTGTAAACCCACTGTTATAGGCACTTTCACGGCAAGACTATCGTTTACCAATTTCATTACCCAAAACTCATCCTGTGTTTCGTTTGTTTGTATGGCTTCCAATGGCAATGCCGTAGCATTAGCTTTTTGTGTTAATGGAATACGCACTACCAGGTTTAAATTTTCAGGTAATAATTGATTAGCAGGAAAACGAATTAGATAAGATTGTGTTTGTGTAGCTGCATCTACTGTGGGAACTTCCTCTTGTATTTTTGCTTCAATAATTTTTCCGTCAGGAAATTTTACGGAGCAACTTTTTCCTTTATATACTACTTGGTGATACTCGTAAGGTACATTTACAACCAATACAAAAGAAGAAGGGTCGGTAATATTTGCAAGTATATCTCCTTCATTTACAAAATCACCTTTGCTATAATTTACTGCCGTAAATATACCCGATGCATTTGCAAAAACATTTATTGGCTTTTGAAATTGCTGTAGCGAGGGCTCTCTTACATCAATATTTTTTAAAGCATCTTGCTCCTTTGTTTTTATGCTACAAAACAAAGTGCCATTGCTTACATGGTCGCCTGTTTTCCATGGCATAGCAATAATATAACCTGTAATATTTGCACGCACTACCAATTTTTTTTGAAATTGCGTATTGCCATTCAATTCAATATAATCGCTAAAACCCTGTGTGGACGGCATTGTAGCTGTTACAGTTGTTCGTGCTTTTTCTATACTATCCGCTACTGTTTCACTTTTACTACCCTTGCAAGCTGCAAAAAAAAGGATGGTAGCAATAGCTAAAAAAAAATATAGCCTAGTTGTTTTATGTTTCATTTTATTTACCAATTGTAATAATTGTATTGATTGATGTACAATAATAAACTCGTTTCTGCCAATGCTTTATTTTTTTGCAAAATTTTATAATCTTGTAAAGCATTTATATAATCCATCACCGTTACTTGTCCTTTAATAACTTTGTCTTTAATAATATCCAATAATAATTCTTGTTTTTGTATGGGCTCTTTAGCCATTTCAATGGTTTGTTTTAGTTGGTCTATTTGTTGCAAAGCATTCCTCAAATTATTTTGTTTTAGTAATGCTTCGTTATCTAAATATATTTTTTGGTTTGCTAACAAAATTTTATTTTGCCTTTCGTTCAGCTTTTTTTGCCCACCATCACGTATAGGTATAAGCAAATGTACACCTGCACTCAAACCTACGTTGTGCGGTATGTTTGTGATGTCGGTTGCATTTATTCCTGTATTACCAAAAGCACTTACTTGTGGGCGATATCTACTATTAAAAACATTTTGTTGTGCTATAATATTTAAACTATCTAGCTTATATTTTTGTTTATAATTATATGCCGATGGATTTTCCTTTAATTCAATAATAGGTTTTTCTAAAATAAAATTTGCTGTATCATTTATGAGCGATAGGTTTTTTAAAATACCAATTCCATTATTATAGGCAAATTGCAATTGTTTTAAATCGTTGTTGTTGTTGGATAATTGAATATCCAATAATAAATAATCATTTTGTTGTAGCAAACCTTGTTTTACCAAAGCAGCTACCAATGGTTTTCTACTTTGTAGTTGGTCAATAATTTTTTGCAAATAAAACCCTTGCTGCAAAAATTGATAGGTAACAATATATTGGTCAATGATTGTTTTAGCAATATCATGCTCTACTTGCTTTCGGCTATAGGCAGATATATCAGCTTGTATTTTATTTTGTTCGTATAATTTTTTAATAGCAGCACCATTAAAAAGTGGAATCATCACATTAAATTGCGCAGCATATAAACCGCCGTTTGTTAACCCTGCATCATACCCAAATGCTTTATCAGATGGGGTTGTAGTAACACTTATTGGGTGCCCATCATTTGCAAAAAAAGGTGCAAACAACAAATCACTCGTAAAACTAATTTGTGGCTTTTTATTTTGTGCAGTTATAAGTTCATTTTGTAAATTAAAACTTTGTTGCAAGTTAGTATTTTCTAATAATACAGGATTATTTCGTATGCTGTTGCTAATAAAATAATCAATATTTTTTTGCTGCCCAAAAATTTTCGTTGGTAATAAAAGTAGTATTAAAATATATTTTTCCATAAAAATGAAATACGTTCAAAAATAAAAAATTGTTGACCCATTAAGCCAACAATTTTTATAATCTACCATTATTATTTTCCAATTACCAATATCTGAAAAGTTCCTGCCTTCATTTTTGGTCTTCCTTTTGCGCCTACTTCCATATTTTCAAACGCTGCTGTAGGTAAATAAAGTAATTGCGTTTTTGCATCAATAGCTATGGTTCTAGCACTTTTTTTTGTAATTACATTTTCTACTACGGTAAATTTATTTGCATTTTCTTCTTTTATTACCGTCATTGTTCCTTCGCCATTTGACGTGTAAATATTTTTTGAAACGGCATCAAACGCTACACCATCGCAACCATCTCCAATGGGCAACTTATCAACAATTTTTCCGCTACTTGCATCTAGCACCATTAAATATTTTTCACAGCCTGCAAATAATCTATTTGTTTTTGTATCAAAAGCAAGCCCTGTAGGGCTTTCAGCAGGTGCAAGGCTCCAATGGTTAAGCACTTTAAATGTTTTTACATCTATAACTACTATTTCGTTTTTATCTTCTACATTCACAAATAGTTTTCCTTTGCCATCACTTACGGCTGTTTCAGGCTTGCCACCTACATCTACACTATCTGTTACCATTCCTTTTGCTACGTTTATAAAACTTAGATTTTTACTACGCCCATTACAAGTCACCATCATTTTTGTAAATGGCTCATAAAAAATTGCATCGGGATTTTCTCCTGTAGGTATTTGTGCCAAAACTTTATTGGTATTCATGTCAAAAACAGTCACGTTATTTAGTCTTCCATTGCTTGTAAAACCTTTTTTACTAGCCACGTCAAATGCAATACCGTGAACGCCTGTAGTGTTTTCAATTACACCTACCGAATCTCCCGTTTTTTTATTTAAAATATTTACTTGTGTGCCGTGGCTTACGTAAAGCCAATCATTTATTGGTCCTACTTCCAAATAATCCCATCCACCTGCACTAGCAATGTGTAGGGTATTTTTAATGTGCAAGCCTGTTGCTTTTTGTGCCGATGCGTTTGCAACAATAGCTACTAAAATTGCAAATAAAATTGTTATTTTCTTCATTATCTTTTTTGAGTGTAATGTACAATTAAAAAAGGACGATGTGATGTCGTCCTTTTTTGCTTCTTAGTCTTTTGCTTCTTTTAAAAAATTTCCGTTCGCATCAAACAAAACATCCACGCCATTTACTTCAGCTTCATAATTTACTGTTCCATCTGCCTTCGTAATTTTTGCGCCTTCTTTAATTGTTTTGCCTTTGTAATTTTGTTTTACGTACGCCAAAACTTTTGCAGGAAGTTCAGTTACTTTAATACTTACTTCACTTTCCGTCATTGCACCTTCTGCAGTAAACAAGGCACTCATTTCTTTACCATCCATTGTAAAACCCGCTTCATATTCACCATTTTCTTTTTCCCACTTAGCGGTAGCTGTTGGAAATTGTTTTGCAAAAGCTGCTTTTGCTGCTGCGGGAACTCTAGCTGCTGCCATTTTTTGTGCAGTAGCACTTGATCCAATTGTTGCAATTACTGCAATCATTAAAATGTATTTTTTCATTTTTATTTTTTTTATAATTATATAGAAATCATTATTAGTAATAAAAGAAGCTTCCATTAATAATACGAAGACGTATTAATAACATAACACAGCAAAACATTATCGTTAATTACAGTGTTGTATTTAAAAAATAGAAACAAATTTTACGGAAATTACACTAGTGGAGGATGAAAGATAGAAGTACAATACTTGTAACTGTAATTATTATTTTTTTCGTAATTAAAAGTAGTTTTTAGTTCTACAAAAATTGGTGCATCAACGGAAAAAATTTTCTGGTTAACAACAAAAGCCAATGCAGCATTGTGTTGTGTATAATGTGCGGGCGTATGCGGCTTTTGCTTATCGCCATTATTGTGCTTATCAAAAAGCCCATCGATATTAATAAGATGGTCCGTTATAAAATCAACCACCGTCATATCTTTATCTTCTGTTTGTTTGCAATGTTTGTATTGTGCTTGCAAATCTTTAAGTGCAGAAAAATCTCCCATTGGCAATAGCAACATGCCAAAAGCCCAATAACATAAAAATATGGAGAGAAAAATTTTCATTGGTTGTAAAGGTAGCTTTATGTTTGATACAGCTTCCTTAAAAGTTGTATATTTTTTGTTAATGATTTTTTTAATAATTCAACCTCACTCCAAAACCAATCCCCATATCACTATCATAATGCGTAGAGAGAGAAATATTTTTACCTGCAATGTATCTCAATCCTGCCATATATTCTTTATCGGTATTTACCATAAAACTAAAACGCAATCTTTTACTTATCGGTACATCTTCTCTCATTAACTGTAAACGCACATTTCCATCTGTATAAATTTCTGTTTGAAATTTTACCAGCATTGGTAAAGTGTAATCTAATCCAATACTAAAAAGACTTCTGTTGTCTTTACTATTTTTTTGTGAGAAAATATTTTTTTCTATTTCATTTATTCCTAATTTTCTATATCGCCAATCAAAACCAATAAACGGCATTATCCATTGCATTTTACCAATGTATCTACCAATATGTGTTTCGGTTTCGTAGCCGTGCATATCATGATAGCCTAAGCGCCACTCGGTGCCTATGCTCCATCGTGTATTGCTAAACATGGCCATACCATCATTTCCATTTGTGGCAAAATCATTTTCGCCCATAAAATGAAAACGCCTATCTTCTGCAAATAATTTTCGCTTAGCTAATTTTGCATTTGGTATTTCAGGATTTGGTGCTTGGTCTTTATAAGTGAACACTCTTCCCATTCCCGCCATCATGTGGTATAAAATATGGCAATGAAAAAACCAGTCCCCTTCTGCATTGGCATTAAATTCTAATGTATCAGTTTCCATTGGCATAATGTCCACAATATTTTTTAGTGGTGCATAATCGCCTTGTCCATTTAGCAAACGAAAGTCGTGTCCGTGTAAATGCATGGGGTGGCGCATCATAGAGCCATTGTATAAAATTATTTTTACGTTTTCACCTTTGTGTATTAAAATTTTATCTGATTCCGAAACTACTTTATTATTCAAACTCCATACATAACGATTCATATTTCCGCTCAATTCAAAACGCAATTCTTTTACAGGTGCATCTTTTGGTAAAGTAGAAATGGTTGTAGATTTTAGCATGGCATAATTTAAAGTAACAATATCCGAAAGCTTATTACTATTATATTCATCTTCCATTTTCATATTGCCCATTGCATTTTGCCCATTGCCCTCTGCTAACTGCCCTTTGCTCCCGCCAATTTGCGGGACCAACTGTTCCCCCGTTATCTCTGGATACATCACCACATTCATATCCATTTGGTTCAAGCTCATTTGCATATTCATATCATCCAAGTCGCCATTCATTTTCATCATTCTATTCATCATCTTCATTCCATCAAAATATTTTAGCTTTGGCAGTGGCTCTGTTAATTGTTTAATACCATTGCCCAAATATATTGATGCAGATTTTGTTCTATCTTCTGATGTGGCTAAAAATTCATACGAAGTACTATCATTAGGAATGGTAACCACCACATCATAGGTTTCAGAAACTGCAATCATTAATCTATCTACTTCCACGGGTTCTACATCGTTGCCATCATTTGCAACTACTGTTATTTTTCCACCTGCATATGTTAGCCAAAAATAAGTAGATGCGCCACCGTTGGAAATTCTCAATCTCACTTTATCCCCCGACTTAAAAGTCGGGGCAATTGATTCATCTTTACCATTAATCAAAAATTTCTCATAATAAATATCACTCACATCCATTGCATTCATTCGCTTCCATTCATTTTTTATTTTTGTTTTAAAATGACCTTGCTTAATTGCTTCGCTATAACTTTGTGTTGTACCCTTTTTTATAGCAAACCAATCTGTGGCATAGTGTAGCATTCGATGAATATTTTCAGGTTTCATATCTGACCATTCACTCAAAATAATTGGAATTGTGGGAAGACCATCTACGTCAATTCTCTGTGCAATATCTTCAGGTTTTTTATTTAATATCATAGAACCATACATACCAATTTGCTCTTGCAAACCACTGTGGCTATGGTACCAATGCGTGCCATGTTGTATAATAGCAAATCGATACAAGTAAGTAGTGTGCGGCTTTATGGGCATTTGTGTAAGATTGGGCACACCATCATAACGGTTGGGCAGCATAAGCCCATGCCAATGCAATGATGTACTTTCATTCAATTCATTGTGTACAACAATTTCTGCTGTATCCCCTTCTGTAAATGTGAGTGTGGGCATTGGTATTTGTCCGTTTACAGCTATGGCTCGTTTTTCTTTTCCACTAAAATTTACAATCGTATCTCTTATGTACAAATCGTAATGA
>JAYTGY010000189.1:0-2149 GCA_043733065.1 Ferruginibacter sp. | reverse complement strand
ATATCTAGTATTTCAATCTTGGTTTCGTAATCTGGCACTTGTAGGTCTGCACTCAATCCCCAACGGAAACGGCTCAATAATCTTTCTTGAACGCCTTCCAAATCTTTTGGTGATTTATCGCTCGTAAGAATTAATTGCTTACCGCTTTGGTGTAAATGATTAAAAATAGAGAAAAACGCATCTTGAGATTTTTCAGCCCTATTAAAAAACTGAATATCATCAATAATTAATACATCTATCAATTGATAAAAATGTATAAAATCATTAATGGCATTGTTACGACCGTGGTCTATAAACTGATTAATAAATTTTTCGGAGCTTACATATAATACAACCTTATTTGGATTAAGGTTTTTTACCTCATTACCTATGGCTTGTGCCAAATGCGTTTTACCTAGTCCTACACCGCCATAAATTACTAACGGGTTAAAACTTGTGCCACCTGGTTTTTCGGCTACTGTTTTACCAGCTCTGCGAGCCACTCTATTGCAATCTCCTTCTATATACGAATCAAAAGTGTATGCGGAATTTAGCTGCGGGTCTATCTGCATCTTTTTAAGACCCGGTATTACAAACGGGTTCTTAACAGGGTTGTTTATTACTAGCGGAAAATCCATTTCGTTGTTTGAATATGATTTGTATCCATGCCCAGGAATATCGGTAGTGAGTGGTTTGTTTTTACTGTTACCACTATCCACCATTATTCTGTATTCCAATCTTGCTTCTTTACCCAACTCTCTTTTCAGCGTTTTTGCAAGCAATGAAACGTAATGCTCCTCAAGGTACTCATAAAAAAATTGACTTGGTACCTGAATCGTAAGAACTTTGTCTTTTAAATGTACTGGTTTTATTGGTTCGAACCATGTTTTAAAATGTTGCCATTCTACTATGTCTTTGATAATATCTAAACAAGAGGCCCATATTTTATCAAAAGATTTGTCCATTAGTGCTAAAGCAGTTTATATATTTTAAGTTAATTTGTTTGTTTTACTTTTTTGTAAAAAAATGGATTTTGTAACATTTTTTTTGCGGGACAGCGAATATCAAAATAAATTGTTGATAAAAAAAACTTTTTATTCTTTTCATTTTACCATAGGGGGTATTTTAATTGCCAAAAACTTAAAAAATGTATAAGCTTTTTCCTCTAAAACGTATGTTGCTATTGATTTTTGAAAAATCAAAATATTTTTTGTTGGCAAAAAAAAATATTTTTAAATTTTCTTTAAATTTTTGTTTTGCGTGTGGATAAGCTAACTTTTTAAGCATTTTATCCCCATAGTAAAATGATTTATTTTTTTTAATTTAACCTCTTTCATTTGTAAAAGAAATTACACCTATTTTTGAAGATAAAATAAAACTATTATGAGCTACGAACTTACAGGAAAATTAATTGCAAAATACGATACTATTCAGCGTACCGAAACCTTTAAAGTGAGGGAATTTGCATTAGAAAAAACAGATGATATTGGCGGAAGAACAATTGTAAACTACGTTAAATTTCAATGTGTGCAAGACAAAACCGAAATAGTAGATAAGGTAAATATTGGCGATAATGTAAAAGTGTATTTTAATATTAAAGGTACTAAATGGGAAAAAGATGGTAAAACAAGTTACTTTACAAATTTAGATGCATGGAGAATAGAGCAAATATTAAATCCTGCGCAAGCTCAACAGAGTAATGATACAAGCACAATGGAGCCATTAGATAATTTTACGAGCAATGAAGTAGCAGATGATTTACCGTTTTAGGAATATGCAATTGTGAAAATATGCAAATCTGCAAATAGCGGCACTATTTTGCTAAATAAATAAAAAATTTCCGAGAGAAGACTCGGCAATAAAATATGCAACAAAAAATTACACTCAAACTTTTGCCTGCCGAGGCAGCAGATGAGGCTATTGTAAAAAAATACATAGCCTCATCTGTACAAAAGAAATTATCGGCCATTAACGGCTATAAAATCCTCAAAAAATCTATAGATGCAAGGGGTAAAACCATTTTTATAAACCTTACTGTAAATGCTTTTATTGAAGAACCTGCTGAGCAGTTGGCAGCTATCAGTTTTCACTTTACAAATGTTGCCAATGCTTCAAAGTCAGTTATAATTATTGGTGCTGGGCCAGCTGGTATTTTTGCTGCGCTGAAGTT
>JAYTGY010000188.1:0-20791 GCA_043733065.1 Ferruginibacter sp. | reverse complement strand
TATTGCGGCCCTGCAGTAAAACCTATTGCATTAAAAATGCTTACGAGTCTTGCGCAACATGAAAAAATAAAATCAATTCCAATATCGGGCATTGGTGGCATAACCACTTGGAAAGATGCTGCAGAGTTTATGCTACTAGGCGCAAGCAATGTGCAAGTATGTACCGCTGCTATGATAAGTGGTTTTAAAATAATTACCGATTTGTGCGATGGCTTAAACAATTGGATGGATGAAAAAGGGTATGCAACCATAGATGATTTTGTAGGCTTATCTGTTCCAAAAATTACAAAATGGGAAGAGTTGGATATTAATTTTCACATTGTGGCAAAAATCAATCAAGATGCCTGTATTCATTGCGGCTTGTGTTATATTGCCTGCGAAGACACATCTCATCAATCTATAAATATCGAAAGAGGAAATCCATATAATAAATATACAATTAAAGAAGAGGAATGTGTGGGCTGTAACTTATGCAAAATTGTGTGCCCGGTAAATGATTGTATAACTATGGTAGAAGAAAGAAAAGGCGATGAATATTTAAACTGGACAGAATTTGTAAAGAGAGGTTTGCCATTGAATGATCATTAAAATTATTAACTTTAGCAAAAAAATAATCATGGCCTTACCAAACGTTTTTACAAAAGAAGTATCCGATAACATTATCGAGAGAATAAATAAACTTAACAATAGTACTCCAGCACAATGGGGCAAAATGAGTGTATCTCAAATGCTTGCGCATTGTAACGTTACGTATGAATTGGCTTATGAAAACATTCATCCTAAGCCAAATTTTTTCATGAAGTTTATATTAAAATCTTTTATAAAAAGTAAGGTGACAAACGAAGTGCCTTACAAACACGATTCGCCAACTGCACCAGTATTTATCATTAAAAGCGATAAAGATATTGACCTAGAAAAAAATCGTTTAGTACAATATATACAAAAAACACAACAATTGGGTGAAGCCAATTTTAATGGTAAGGAATCTATTTCTTTTGGCGTATTAACTTCTACCGAATGGAACAATATGTTTTATAAACATTTGAATCATCATCTTTCTCAATTTGGTGTTTAAAACTTTTTGATACATAATAAAGATGCCTCCAAAAAAATGGAGGCATCTTTATTAAATGTATTTCGCAAAAATGTTATTTAAAATCACCCTCATTCACACCTTCGTTCACTTTTATTTCAGTTGCTTTCATATTAAACTCTTGCCCATCTGCACTTGCAATAATATTATGAGGCAAAAGTAATGCCCCTACTTTTTTATAATCTTTATATTCAATAGTAGTAGCTATATCGTTATCCCCTTGCTTTTGCGTTGTTTCTTCTTGCAACAATAATCCTGTTTTTACAGAGTATTGCTGTACTGATGTACGACCACTCGGAAAAATCACCTTTAAGCGAAAGGTTTCTTCATCCCCAACTTTTCCTTTACCAATATATTCTTTATTGTTGTAAAACAATTGTGGTATTATGCCTTTGTCGTCTAATGCTTCTTTTATTTCGGCTTCTGTAAAATCTGCTTTTTGTGGGCCTTGTAGTGTAGAGCCTTTCCCTCCATCAAATACTTTTTTGTACATCGTATTAGCTCCCATTTTAAATTCGGTAACTATTTTATTTGGCGCCATCTTTTTTTCTGTACCAGTTATCTGCATACCCATCATATCCATTGCCAATGTAGAATTCATCGAAGTTATTTTCATAGCTTCTTCTTTACCACCAATAGCTTTTAAATAATCTTGTATAATACTATTGCCAGATACTGCATCAGATGTATTGCCAGTTTCAGCCACTTTGGTATCTTTTACTTCATCTACAACTGGCTCTGCCCATTTATCGTATTTTTTAATTTGATAACCCAAACGCATCAAGCTTGGTATTATTTTTTTGCCATTGCCAACAATTATAATTCTTGCATTACCGTCACTAAAATAATTTTTGGCTGCTCTTTTTATATCATCAATTGTTACCGCATTTATTTTTTGCAAATAGGTTCTATAAAAATCTTTGGGCAAATTATTTATCAAAATATTGCTTGCGTATGTAGCCGCACGAGATGGGTCTTCCATACCCAATGCAAATGAGCCATTGTATTTTGCTTTAGCCATTGTTAATTCATCTTCAGTAATTTTCCCTTCCCTCATGTTTACAATTTCATTCATCATTTCTTGTACTGCACTATCTACTTTATCTGTACGCACCGCTGCGCCAGCTTTAAACAAACTTTGAAAACGACCACTACCTACACTTGAATATGCACCATATGTAAAGCCATGTTTTTCTCTAAGGTTCATAAATAATTTACTCTCTGCACCACCACCTAAAATTTGGTTGGCCATTAATAAAGTATGATAATCTTTTCCACTCATGGGATTGCTAATAACGTTTCCTGCACTCAACTCGCCTTGTACAGCTGTTGGCAAATCAATAAAATTAATTTCTGTTTTGCTAGGATTTTTTATAATTGGTTGTACTTCTAAATTTAATTTTTTACCAGCCCAATTTCCAAAAGCTTTTGTAGCCAAAACTTTTGCTGCATCCGGCGTAATATCTCCTACAAAAGTTAAATAACTGCGAGATGGAGTAATATAATTTTTGTATGCATCTTTTACATCGTTAAGCGTAAGCGCTTTTACAGATTCCTCTGTAGTGAATTCTCCTTGTGCAGTATTTTTTCCATAGCTCAATGCTTGCGAAACCCTACCAGCAATGGCTGTTGTACTTTTTTCGCTAGATTTTAAACCAGTGATGGTTTGGGATTTTAATTTATCAAAAGAAGCTTGCAAAAAACTTGGATTTTTTAAACCATCTGCCATAAGCATAAATGCTTTTTCAAAATAACGAGTAAGTGCCGATGCAGAACCACCACTCGAAAATAAATTTACATCTGCACCAATAGCGTCAACAGATTCATCAAATTTATCTTTACTCATATTAGTTGTACCCTCGCCTAACATACCGCCCATTAAATCTAAAAGTCCAGCTTTTTTACCCTCAGTTATTGGTCCTGCATCTATATTTAATGTAGCCCTCACTTTTGGTAATTTATGGTTTTCTACAACCATCACTGTCATGCCATAGGGCATGGTAAACGTTACAGGATCTTTAAACGAAATAACTGGTGCAGGCCCAGCAGCAGGCTTTTTGCTACGATCTATTTTTATTTGTGCAAAGCTGTTTTGCAAAAACAAAACACCTAAAGCAACTATTATTATTTTTTTCATCTTGTTAATTTTATACATTAGTTAGATTAAGTAATATTATTTTTTGTTTGGTAAATAATACAATATCACTCGTTGGTTAGGATTCAAATATTTCTTTGCTACTGCTTGTATATCTTCACGAGTAACTTTTCTTATTTCATCCAACTCGGTATTAATGTTATTTGTGTTTTTATAAAAAGTAAAACCATCAGCTAAGTTTTCTGCTACACCAAGCATACGAGTATTTTTATCTAAAAACTGATTTTCAAATTGGTTTTGTAGTTTATTAAACTCATCCATACTTATCAATTCGTTTTGCAATTTTACTACTTCTTCATCCATATCTTTTAAAAGTGTATCTACAGATACATTACCGTTTGGCAAAGCATAAGAAATATATGCACCATAATCTTCCAAGGCATAATTAAATGTACCAACGGCTACGGAGTTCTTTTTATCGTCCACCATTTTTTTATACATACGGCTGCTGTTTCCTTGGCTCAATACTGCCGATGCCATTTCCAATGCTTTAGAATCTTTGCTCAACATACCTGGTATGCGATAAGCCGTCATGATTGCTGGCAATTGTATATTATTATCGTAAGCCGTATCAATTATTGCTTTTGTTATAGGGTCTTCTTCAAATTTATTTTTTACAATTGTTGAGCCGCTTGGTATATCGGCAAAATAACTTTCTATTAATGCTTTTGTTTTTACAATATCAATATCGCCAGCTACTACCAATACTGCATTACTCGGTGTATAATATTTTTTATTAAACGCCTGAAACTCTCCCAAAGTAGCCGCATCCAAATGAGCCATACTTCCTATTGGCACCCAGTTGTAAGGGTGTTTCACAAAAAGGCGTTTCATTATTTCAGCAATAAAATTACCATAAGGTTGATTGTCCACCCTCAATCTTTTTTCTTCTTTCACAACTTCATTTTGTGTTTTTACACCAATTTCATTTATTACAGGGTGCATCATTCTTTCACTTTCTAACCATAAGCCAGTAGCCAATTGGTTAGATGGAAATACTTCGTAATAAAAAGTTCTGTCTTGCGAAGTGTTGGCGTTATTTTGTCCACCATTGGCGCTTACAATTTTCATAAACTCGCCACGCTTTATATTATCTGTGCCTTCAAATAATAAATGCTCAAAAAAATGAGCGAAGCCCGTGCGGTCTGTTTGCTCATCTTTACTACCCACATGGTACATTACCGATACGGCTACTACAGGTGCCGATTTATCTTGATGTAGGATAACTGGCAATCCATTTTTTAATTTATACTCGGTATAAACTACTTTTTGTGCCGTTGTGCTGTTTGCAACCATTTTTGGTGCAGGTGCTTTTACCACAGCTTTCTTTTGTGCAGATGCTGATGTGACCGCAGTCATTACAAAACAATAGAGAAATATTTTTTTCATATTGATAATTTATTAGGTAACAAATGTATATAGTTATAATTGTTAACAAAAATCTTTTGCAAAAAATTGATAAGCGGTAAATTTTCTCCTTGTCAACCTTGGTTATTCATTACCCATTTTAATTTTTTATTGCTTAAATAAAATTGAATGCAATCATTTACAATTGATGAAGCATATTTAAAATGTTTTGAAAATTCATCAAATTATTTCTAGTAACGTTTCCACATTTTTACAACATATAGCAAATTATTTTTTTGTTAATAATTATTTAACCTATTTTGAGCGTCTAAATTAATTTTAATATGATATCATCAAACGCAGAAAGTGCAACAGCATCTTCAGGTAAACAATTAATACCTACAAACTATGGTGCGCTTGGCACATTGGTTACAGTATTTTTCTTTTGGGGATTTATAGCCGCTGGTAACAGTGTATTTATTCCTTTTTGTAAACACAAATTTGCTTTAGATCAATTTCAAAGCCAATTAGTAGATACTGCCTTTTATTTTGCCTATTTTGTTGGAGCTCTTATTTTATTTGCTGTAGGTGCAATGAAAGGCAGCGACCCTGTGGCAAAATGGGGATATAAAAAAGGTATTGTTTATGGTTTACTTTTTTCTGCATTAGGCGCTGTTGTTATGATTATAGCCGTAAACCTTGGCACATTCCCTGGTATGCTTGCAGGTTTATTTGTGGTGGCACTTGGTTTTTCATTACAACAAACCGCCGCACAACCTTTTGCTATTGCACTCGGCGACCCAAGTACAGGTACAAGCCGAGTAACACTGGGAGGCGCTATTAATTCTTTTGGCACCACTATCGGGCCATTGGTTGTAGGTATTGCTTTATTCGGTACTACAGCTGCTATTACAGATGAAAAGATTGCTAGCCTTAGTTTAGGAAAAGTAATATTGTTATACAGTTGCGTAGGTGCACTTTTTATTGGTGCAGCTATTATGTTTTATACATCTAAAAAAGTGCCAAGTGGTATTACCATAGAAAAAACAGATAAAGCAAACAAGGCATTAAGCATGTTATTAATAATGACAGGCCTTTTGGTTATAATGTTTATTCCAATCTTTAGAAGTTATATTGGTGTTTCAGAAACTACTAGTGATATTGAGAAACATGCTTTAGAAGCTTATAGATTAAAATGGTTAATGGGTGCATTTGCAATAATAGTAATAAGTTTGGTTTATGTAAATGTATCTGCAAAGAAAAATGAAAATGGGTGGGGTGCTATGAAGTATCCTCAATTATTGTTGGGTATGCTCGGCATTTTCTTTTACGTAGGTGTAGAAGTTACTGTGGGCAGCAACCTTGCCGAACTTATGAAATATCCTGCATATGGTAGTTTTTCATCTTCACAGGCTACTCCTTACATTGCCATGTATTGGGGAAGTTTAATGATTGGAAGATGGGCAGGTGCAGTAGGAGCTTTTGGTTTCGATAAACAAAAAAGAATGATGTTACAATTTATTGTACCACTACTTGCATTTTTAATATTAATAGGAGTTAACTCTGCTTTTGGATATGATATGAAACCCCTATACTACTATATCGTATGCGTATTGGTTCAAATTGCTGCATTCTATATTAGTAATGATAAACCTGCTAAAACATTATTAATATTTTCTTTGCTAGGTGTAATAGCAATGGTTATAGGTACGCTTACTACAGGCACAGTTTCTATTTATGCTTTCCTTAGTGGTGGTTTATTTTGCTCTATTATGTGGCCATGTATTTTTAGTTTGTCTGTTGCAGGTTTAGGCAAGTGGACTACCCAAGGTTCTGCTTTTTTAATTATGATGATATTGGGTGGTGGTATTATTCCTCCAATACAAGGAAAATTTGCTGATTATTTGCAAGCAAGTTCTACAGTACCAGGTTCTGGAATCCATGCTTCTTACTGGATAGCCGCAGCTTGCTACGCCTACTTAGCATTTTTTGCATTTGCAGTAAAAGGAATATTAGGCAAGCAAGGCATAAATTATGATGAAACAACTAATGCTACAGGCCATTAATAAAAACACCCTAAAATATAAGCGAACAACAATGCTAGACTTATCAAATGATCACGCAATTGGAATAGATATTGGCGGTACAAATACCAAATATGGTATAGTAAACCACCGGGGAGAAATTATTTTTGAAGGCTCTATAAAAACAGATAAATATGCAAATGTGCAAGAGTTTATTGATGGTTTATATGAAAAATTACAACCCGAAATAGTAAAAAGAAATGACCTAAACTTCATTGGTATTGGTATTGGCGCACCTAATGGAAATTTTTATACCGGCACCATCGAATATGCTCCTAACCTAAAATGGAAAGGCATAATTCCATTAGCAAAAATGGTGCAAGATAAATTTGGATTGCCAGCCAAACTTACCAACGATGCCAATGCAGCTGCAGTTGGCGAAATGATGTATGGCGCTGCAAGAGGCATGAAAGATTTTATAATGATTACTCTTGGCACAGGTGTAGGCAGCGGTATTTTTGCAAATGGAGAACTCATACTTGGGCACGATGGCTTTGCTGGCGAGCTTGGCCATAGCATTGTAGTACCAGGCGGGCGATTGCACCCAAACACAGGCGCATTGGGCTCTTTGGAAGCTTATTGCAGCGCAACTGGCGTTACATTCACTGCCAAAGAATATTTAACAGGTACCGAAGAAGTGAGTACACTAAGAGATATACCTTTAGACGAATTAGATAGTAAAGCCGTTTTTGACGCAGCAGTTTCAGGAGATTCATTAGCACAAAAAGTATTTAAAACCACCGGCGATATTTTAGGAATGGCATTGGCAAATTTCATCATGTTCTCCTCGCCCGAAGCCATTATTTTATTTGGCGGACTCACAAAAGCTGGCGATATTTTAATGAACCCCATAAAAGAAAGTATGGAGCGTAACCTGCTTCCTATTTTTAAAAATAAAGTAAAACTTATTTTTAGCGAATTAAAAGAAAGCGATTCGGCAATATTGGGAGCAAGTGCGCTTGTGTGGGATAGATAGAAAAGTAAGATTGATGATTTAAATATTTAAAATTAATCCTCCCTTTTCGGGAGGATTTTTTTGTTGGGCAAAAGCCTTTGGCTTTTGCCCAAACTATAGAAGCTATGGTCATCTTCATTGGCGTCGCACATTTCATCGGCATATCTTTGTTCATCTTTTATTATGCAATAGATTGTTCAATAGATTATAAACTAGATTATGCAATAGATTACATTTTAGTCTTCACTTTTCGAGGAGATTTCCTAAGAGCTAATTTTTTGCCACCGTTTGTCATCTTTACCGTCGTTTGTCAACTTCAACTTTCGTGAGCACCCATTGTTCAAACTCGTAAGTCGCCGAGGTCGACCAGCCGACCCAAAATTATAAAGTGCTACATATATTTCTAAAATTATTTTTTAATAAAAGAATTAACTTGTTGGTCTATTTGCGATAGGCTTCGCTGGTCGAAAATCTGGCGAAGGCGTGGGATCAATTTCGTAAAAGCTTTAATGATTGCTCTTCTGCAGCATGTTTTATGAAGAAAAAACATATCGCTCCTACGGAGCTTTGAATATAATTTATAAATAATTTCTACTGGCATATCGCCTCTAACGAGGCTAAACACTTTCAATTAATAGCTCCATAGGAGCGGCATACCAGTAGAAAAATTATATTAAGATTGTTTAGTAGAGCTCCGTAGGAGCGAAATGTTTTAATGAGTGTATTTATATTTTAATCTAACAAATAAACAAACGAACATAAAAACACTACAATTTAATCTTCACTTTTCGAGCTGATTTCCTAAGAGCTAATTTTAAAATAACATAACCAATTAAACCAGCAATAAAAGACGAAAAAATAATAACCAGTTTGGCATTATTGATAACAACATCATCCTTAAACGCAAGCATGGTAATAAAAACAGACATGGTGAAACCAATGCCACCTAAAAAACCTGCACCAGCAATATGTTTTAATTTTAATTCTTTTGGAAGTTTACAAATTCCCAATTTTATAGCCAACAAACAAAACGAAAAAATACCAATTGCCTTGCCCAATATTAATCCAAACATAATACCAAGGCTGTAATGTTGTGTAAAAATTTGTAACGGATTGGCAGAAATAATTATAGCAGTATTTGCCAATGCAAAAATGGGCAAAATAAAATATGCTACGGGCTTGTGCAATGCTTTTTGTAAAATGTACGAACTAGATTTTTCTGCGCCAGTACCAAATGGAATTACAAATGCTAGTATAACACCTGCTATACTTGCGTGTACGCCTGAGTGCAGCATGCAATACCACATGGCTAATCCGCCCACAATATATGGAATAAGGTTGTGTACTTTTAATCTGTTTAATAAAAAAAGCAAACCCCAAATAAGTAATACGGCTAATAAATATAACCAAGCAATAGAAGAGGTATAAAAAACAGAAATAACAATGATGGCTCCTAAATCATCAATAACTGCTAATGCTGCTAAAAATATTTTTAAAGACGCTGGCACACGATTACCAACCAACGATAATATACCCAATGCAAACGCAATATCGGTAGCCATTGGAATACCCGCACCGCTTTGTAATGGCGTACCATAATTAAATAGTAAATAAATTCCTGCTGGCACAATCATACCGCCAATAGCGCCTGCAAGCGGTAGCAAAGCGTTTTGTTTATTAGATAATTCGCCATTGTACAATTCTCTTTCTAACTCTAAACCGATGAGTAAAAAAAAGATAGTCATTAATCCTTCGTTTATCCAATGGGTAACCGTGTTGCCTGCAAATTGAAAATGCAATAATGAAAAATAACTTTGGCTAGCAGATGAATTTGCAAGCAACAATGAAATGGCTGTGCATGCCAACAACACAAGCCCACTGGCTTTTTCGCTTTCAAAAAAATCTTTAAATAAGGAAGTTAATTTCATTAAGACAGTAATAAAAAAATATTGGCAAATCTAGTGCATAATCTAATGCACAATAAAAGATGAAAAATGCTATGTCAATGAAGTGAGTGACACAATCCCGCAATTCTGCGGGACTGCTTCTTTGTTTGGACAATAAAAAAAATTTATAATCGGTTGTTGTCCTTGCTAACCGAAACCACAATTAAAATATGGTTGGTGAGGACACCAACCAATAATTAAACGGGCAATTTTAAAGAACATAGGAACTTACATTTTAGATAAGGATATCCTTGCATTTAATCATTTGCTATTGCAGGCAGGCATTGGCGCCATCTGGAAGAATTGATACATTTAAAAATTGTACGATGTGGCAGATGGTTTAGATAAATTTTGTATTAACATACTCAACGTCTGGCAGAGTTGCTGATAAGAAGGGTGAATTAGATTGGTCAGGGAAGTCATCATATTGTCATAACATAAGCTTTTGACCGGAAATTCCTGCGATAGGAAATATTTAACAAAATAAATTCATTATTATTACATTCATAAAATTTGCATTTTTTTGTGGAAAGATCTTTAACTAATTGAAAATATATGTTTAAGAAATTGATCATTCTACATTTGCCTTTTTTTTGTATAATTAGATTAATTATATATGTGTCAGAACAGAATATTCTAGCTTCTGGCATCGTTATAGCAATGTGAGTGTACGAAAGACCGAAAGCAAGGCCTTAAGTCATGCACATTTATTAAAGATGAACTTTAAGTGTTATGAATTCTACAAGATATTCACGATCCGTACCCTTGTAATATTCCTCCATTTTTTGTGACATAAAATTAATAATAAATAATTGCCATTAACAGGCAGTTGTGTATTGCAGTACCGTCGTTTGAAAATTTAAATACAATAACCTAAAAAAAAAATCGTGAAATTAATACAATTTCTCCGTGGCGCAGCTTTAGGCTCTGCCGCAAGCCTTTTAATGTTATCCTGCAAAAAAGAGGATACTTCATTTACCACACCAAATAAATTAGATGTTCAAACACCTAATGAAAAATCATTTGGTGTCATGCCCGATGATCCGGCCCGAGTTGCAAGAGTACCGATGATTATTTCTGCTCAGTTTTTGCAGGAAAATCGCCTAGCACTTTCTGCCGATCCCCTTGCAATAACAGGTTCTCTTTATACTCAACCATACGCATCAAGAGGAGGATCAAATGATCGCACAAAGCCTATTGTCAGCATCGTATCCCCTTCCTCCGGCAGCTCTGTTTCCGGCATTGTAAATATATCGGTAAGCGCAACAGATAATGTAGCTGTATCACAGGTTAGCGTAAATGTTGATGGCAGTTTATTGGCAAACAGCAGTACCGCCCCGTATAATTTTAGCTGGAATACTTCTGGCGTTGCCTCGGGAACACATACCATTACTGCTACTGCTAGGGATGCAGCTGGCAACAGCAGTTCCGTTTCCACTCAGGTAGGTATTAATGCAGCACCGAGTGGTGATGTAACTGCACCCATTGTAAGTATTACTTCTCCTGCAGGAGGCAGTTCTGTTACGGCAGGTGCTACAGTAAGCGTAGGCGTAAGTGCATCAGATAATGTTGGCGTAAGTTCTTTAGGCTTTACTGTTGACGGAACCTTAAAAAATACACTCGCCGTTGCACCATATAATTTTTCGTGGAATACTACCGGGGTTGCAAGCGGTACACATACTTTAACGGCTACGGCAAAAGATGCTGCCGGCAATACAAGTTCATCCTCTGTTTTAGTTACAGTAAATACTACAATTATACCCCCCACAACAATTCCTGCCAGTTTTTTGTTGAATACACCGCCTGTGGGTAATCAGGGAAATGAAGGAAGTTGTGTGGCATTTGCCATTGCTTACGGGGCCAGGTCAATTGAACAATATTACCGAACCAATGCAACAAGCTATAATTTTGATGCAAATATCTTCAGCCCCGAATATGTGTACAACCAAACTAAATTCAGTGATTGCGGATCAGGAACTGCTTTCACAATTGTATTGGACTTGTTACAAAGCCAGGGCGTTTGTAGCTGGCAGGCAATGCCTTACAGTGATGTGAATGGTTGTTCGATGATGCCCAACACGAGCCAGATTAGCAACGCTGCTAATTACAAAATTTCCTCTTATGTCGCCATTGCCAATAAAGACCAGGTTGCCATTAAAACCATGATTGCCTCAAAACACCCCGTGATAACAAATATTTCTGCAGATAACAGTTTTGTAAATGCTGGTCCCGGTTTTATCTGGAGCACATATTCCGGTTCAGGTGCTCTGCCACACGCTATACTGATATGCGGATACGATGATACAAAGCATGCGTATAAAGTAATGAATTCATGGGGAACAGCCTGGGGCGATGCTGGTTTTTCCTGGATAGATTATGATTTCTATATCCAGAAATCCTCTTATTATACTTATGCCATTCAATAGAACTGAATTATAAAAAAAACAGGCGCATACTTAAATGCGCCTGTTTTTTAATTTATGAAATGTTTATTTAAGCATTTCAGTAAAGTAGGAATTATAATATTTACTGTTTCATATTTATCAATTTCCCTGTCACGCTTTGCCCGCCTACTTTGAAAACGTAAATGAGGGTCCTGCTCATTCCTGACCCAACATTATATTCCTTGTATATTTCCCTTCCGGCCAGAAAAGACCCTTCAAAAACTGTGGCAACTTTCTGTCCCAGAACATTGAATAATTCCAGGGTTCCTATTCCTGAAACAGACGATACCAAATTGAATCTGATTCTGTCCGTAAATGGATTGGGTGTAGCATTTACTTTTGTAAGAGATTCAAGTGCTATCCTGTAAGTTTCAGGATTTTTGTTAACAACGGTTGCAGCTGCGCTAACCTTAAGATTACCGGCAGGTTCCTGTACTTTACTTACAGGTGTAAGTGTACTTACGGGTGCAGGATTGGTTGCACAACTTGAAGTTGCTGTACAGCCTGCCACGTTGGTAGTTACTGTAACTGTAAACCCATCGCCGTTGGTAAGGCCTGTGAAATGTACAAGCGGACTTCCTGCACTTGGAATGATAGGAGCAAATACCAGATTATTTCCGGGTTGGTCAATGCTATAGCTATATCCATTTACGGGGTTTGTTACATCAACAGTAAAGGTTTTTTCAGAACAACTTGGGGGATTGTACTGAGTGTTTACTGACGGTGTTGGCACAACTATTACATTCTGGCTACAGGCAGTATTTAATGCTGTATTTCCATAAGTCTCACTTAGTACTATCCGGTAGCTCTGGTTTGCATTTACTTTCATACTTACCCCACCGTTTGGCGTAGCAACAAGGTCCATAGTGGAAGTGGTTGTTCCACCTCCTCCCAATGCTTCCAATGACCAGGTATAAGTAGCCGTACTTGGTTTTGGATTGGGTGATCCGTTATGGGTTGGAGTAGCCCCCTGGCAAACAGGGCTCTGAGGTGATACAGCACATAGTCCCGCCGTATTTACATTAACACTTACCAATGCGCTGTTTGCGCAATTTGGTGCACTCGCCTGTGTAGCTGTCACTCTAAACTGTATTGTAGAACCGGCATCTAATACCCCTGCAGTATAGGTAGCAATTCTTGATGTGGCATTTGTTAAAACACCCGCAGTAACCGGTGTTACAATTACCCATTGGTAGGTATAATTGGCATTATTCGGATCTGTAGAAGTTGCACCAATATCGCCCGTTAAGGTTGTATTATGGGCAGCTGACGTAATATCAATTAACGTCGGATTTGCAGATGCAGTGGCTATTACTTTTTGAATGGTGCCTGCGGGAACTTTCGTACAGGTTGTTGACTGAGCCCCGGTTTTGTTTACCGTTAGGGATAAATTAAAGGTACCCCCCGCTATAAATGCCGCTCCGATTGGCTCGACTATTATAGAATAACCTGTATTGCCAGTACCGCTTGTCCTGATTCTTGCACCGGCAGAAGTACTGCCGTTAGTAAGTGTCCATACATAGGATACATTTAAACCTGTAGATGCTCCTGTGGCACTGAATGTAAGCGTTGCAGTCTCAGGGCATGCCAGTTGAGCCGGGCTGATGCCGCATACCGGTGGAGGAATTATTACGGCTGTTGCTTTTAAAGACCTGTCCTGGTTACCGCCACCGCCATCTATAGAAATTAGACGGGTATGATAAGGAGAACCACTTACACCGGTAGCCCCTCTGCCTGCTCCCCAATCATATTCAGCAGCAATATGACCGGCCCAGGCTATTAATGCCGTACTAGCATTAGCTGATGTAAAGGATATATCAAGCCGTGTTTTTGTGCTGGCGGTTGTGGCATCCTGTGCATTTTGATAAACATAATTCAATGCGGTTATTGTACCGCCCCAAATTGCCATTTTAGTAATGTTGGGATTATTGGTGTAGCCTACTGTAGGCAGCGCTGCAAAACTTAAACCCGGCTGTCCTGTAACTTCAGAACCCGTACTTGACGGCGCCGGAATTTGAAACAGATTTGGAGCGCCGCTGAATGAAGTACCCAGTGTAGGATCTACAACTTCTGCTCCATGACCAAAAGTTACTAAATGGGATCCTGTTGGGTTATTTAAGTTTTGATAATGGGTTATGTAATCAATTGCGTGACCGTTTTGATCTTTTGTATCCCACTCAATAATTAAGTGATGCACGGTGCTTGAAGTACCTGTAAGTGCACTAATGCTCATCCGATATGGAATGGAATATCCTTCCGCAAAATGCGCATTACTTGGCCCGGCATTACCATTTACCCAATCTGCAAGCGGTGTAGGAGAATATACTCCCAGTACACCGTTTCTTATCTGGTCAATATTGGCCGCCTGGCCAAACGTTTTTACAGAAATAAATAAAAGAGTGAACAACAAAAGCGTTGATAATCTTTTGATGCCCGGTATAAGGTTCTTCCTACAACCGGAAATTTGGGGACAGCATTCATGTAGCCGCCCGCTCGTTAAAAATGTTTGCATGATAAATAATTTAAATGATGAACTAATATTGATTAGGATATCAAATTTTTTTTATGGCTTTCTCTAACCAAATAGGATAAATTTTCGTGGGGTTTCTTTAAGTAAGCTGCATCAAGATTTCATCGTACAAATTCAAGCATAGATTTGAATTCTAAAACGGTTTCACTGGGATGGAACATTTCGGCGGGTACAAACATTTACATAAATCCTTATTAGGAGTAGGATTCGATAGTTTTAGAAGGATTCGTCACGTAAAATTAAATATATTAATTATATTATACAAAATATTTTTTTAATTTATTATTCATTTATAATGAACAAGTTAACAAAATATTTGAAAAGAATGGGTAAAATAATTGCAATGATTTAACATTTTTAATTATTATTGTTAGAGATAAAAAAGATAATGGGTGGACTTCCCACCCTTTTATATTATACTTGATTTACGAGAAAAAGGATAAAATGGATAAATCTACAAATTAATTATTGGTTGGTGAGGACACCAACCAATAATTAAAATCTAATGCATAATCTAATGCACAATCTAGTGCATAATAAAAGCTCAATAATGGTATGAAGATGAAATGTGCGACGCCAATGAAGGTGACCATAGCTGCTTCTTTGTTTGGACAATAAAAAAAGATGCATTTTAAATTGTCCCTACTTAAAATTAAAGTTTAAAATTAAAGTTGACACCTCTTAGCAAGTAATTTCTAGTTTAAAAGTTTATTATGAGAGGTGTCAACTCTTGCCAGGATTTTAAATGTTCCCACAAAAAAAAATTTGATCTTGTACCTTTGCAAAAAATAAATTATGAGTAAAGTTTGGTTAATAACAGGATGTTCTACTGGTTTTGGTAGAGAATTATCGAAAGCTGTGATAAAAAATGGCGATAAAGTGGCAGTAACTGCAAGAAAAATTGATGATATAAAAGATATTGTAGAAGGCAATGAAGCCAATGCTATTTCGCTAACATTGGATGTAACAAAACAAGTAGATATTGATGCAGCTGTAAAAGCAACGATAGAAAAATTTGGTAGAATTGATGTACTCGTAAACAATGCTGGCATTGGATATTTTGGTGCTGTAGAAGAAAGTGAAGATGAACAAGTACGCCGTATGTTTGACATAAATGTTTTTGGCTTGGGCAACATGACACAAGCTGTTTTGCCTATTATGCGTGCACAAAAAGCTGGGCACATTTTAAATATTTCTTCTATTGGTGGCTTGCGTTCTTTTCCTGCTGTGGGTTATTACAATGCTACCAAATACGCTGTGGATGGGCTTTCGGAAGCATTGGCAAAAGAAGTAGCACCGCTTGGAATAAAAGTTACCCTTATTTGCCCGAGTGGTTTTAGAACTGATTGGGCTGGGCGCTCGGCAGATAATAGCCACATTGTAATAGATGATTATGCTACAACTGCAGGACAAAATAAATCTGATATTCGAGGATATAGTGGCCACCAACCTGGCGACCCTGTGCGTGCGGCTTTGGCTATGATAAAAGTTGTGGAAACTGAAAATCCGCCACTGCGTTTATTGCTTGGTGCTGCTGCATTAAAAGGTGCAAGATTAAAATTAGATGAACTTAAAAAAGATTTTGATGCTTGGGAAGAAACGAGTATAGGAGCTGACTTTTCGAAGGATTAAAAATATTATGCTGCAGATATTGCGGCATTTTTTTTGGGTAAAAAATTTTGAAAAGTGATTTATGTAAAAATGAAGAATTGAACATTTATATAGGAATTCCCTTCCTACTCTCCCCTTTTTTTCAGATATTTGCGTAATCTCTAAAAAATGAATGTACTACTACAACAAGTAACCATCATTGCGGCATCATCTGCTTATCATAAGCAAGTAAAAGATATTCTTATTGTAGATGGCGTTATAAAACAAATTGCTAGCAACATTTCTCCAGAAAATTATGACATAATAAAAGGCAATAACTTACATGTAAGCATTGGCTGGATGGATATTTTTGCAGACTTTGCTGAGCCAGGTAATGAGCACAGAGAAACGCTTGAAAGCGGCGCAAATGCAGCAGCATCGGGTGGTTTTACTGATGTGATGCTTATTCCAAATACAAACCCAGTGGTGGATAGCAAAGCACAAGTAGAGTTTTTAATAGAACGTTCCAAACAACTTCCTATAAATATTTTTCCAATAGGCGCTGTTACAAAAAATGCAGAAGGCAATACGCTTGCTGAAATGTACGACATGCATGCAAGTGGTGCAGTAGCATTTAGCGATGGTACAAAATCGATACAACAGAGTGGCGTTTTACTAAAAGCCATGCAATATGTAGTTGCAAAAAATGCTACAATTATACAAGTGGCCGATGATAAAAGCATAAGCGATGCTGGATTAATGAATGAAGGTATAGAAAGTACAAAACTTGGCTTACCTGGTAAACCTGCCATTGCAGAGGAATTGATGATAGCTAGAGATATTGAATTGTTGGGTTACACCAATTCTAAACTACACATTACTGGCGTATCTACAAAAAAAGGAATTGAACTTATTGCTGCGGCAAAAAAAAATGGTTTGCAAATTTCTTGTTCTGTTACACCTTATCATTTATTGTTTTGCGACGAAGATTTGTATGGCTACGATAGCAACTTAAAAGTAAATCCTCCCCTACGTACACGAGCAGATATGCAGGCGTTGCAAGCTGCGTTGCGTATAGGAGAAATAGATTGCATAGCTAGCCATCACAGCCCACAAAGCTGGGACGATAAAATTTGCGAATTTGAATATGCAAAAAATGGGATGATAACTTTGCAAACATTGTACGGCACTATAAATGGGATAATGAATGATACAGCAGCTTTGGTAAAAATACTTACGGAAAATAATAGGAATATATTTGATATTGCAAAACCTACAATTGAAGAAAATGTAACGGCATGTTTAACTATATTTGAACCTAATACTGAATTTGTTTTTGAAGAAAATAGAATTGTATCGAAATCTAAAAACAGTGCTTTTGTGGGGAAGATGATGAAGGGGAAGGTTGTGGGGATTATTAATAAGGGTAAAATGGTTTTGAATAAAATATGATTGAATTTAGAGGGCTTTTGTAAACCTATAAGGTCTTATTGTAGCCTATAAAATTTAAGACCTCTGAAAAGACCTTATAGGTTTTGGGAGAGATTCTAAATTTAATTTATGATTGATAAAAAATAGAATTATTAATATAATTTTACTATTAATAAAAAAGGAAATTATGCAAGCAACAAATATTACAGCATATACTGAAGATGTTTCTCAATTAGAAGCAATAAAAGCATTTATGAAAGCTTTAAAAATAAAATTCGAAGTACAAAAAGAATCGCCATACAATAAAAAATTTGTACATAAAATATTACAAGGCGACGAAGAATTTAAAAAAGGAAAATCCAAAGCAATTAAAACTGCTGATTTATGGAAATAATTTATAATCAGAAAGCTTTGGATGATTTAATGTTTTGGAAACAGAGTGGCAATGCTAAAATTCAAAAGAAGATATCTGAATTAATTGAAGCTATAGAATTAAATCCATTTAAAGGAATTGGAAAACCCGAAGCACTAAAATTTCAACTTGCGGGCAAATGGTCTCGAAGAATAAATCTTGAACATCGCATAATTATCAAATTAGTGATGATCAAATAAAAATATATTCACTAAAAGATCATTACTAAACTAGCTTCTTTACCTATAATTAATGGGATAATAAAAAAATGAAAAACATTTCAGCAAAATATATAGGTTTAATTACAGGTGGTTTAATGGTGTTGCTTTCTTTGTTGATGTTTTACCAATTTCATTATCCTGATACTGGAACAGTGAAATATGTATGCTTTAGCATTTATACTGTTGGAATTATTGTTGCTTTGCTTAATTTTAAAAATAGGGATGGCAATAAAGATTTTAAAGATTATTTTTCGGAAGGATTTAAAACATTTGTGGTAGTTTCTTTAATAATGGCCGTTTTTACTTTTGTGTTTTATAAAATGAATCCACAAATATTTGAAAAAACAATTGCGGAAATAAATAAGATAAACGCTTTAGATACCAATAAAACACCACAAGAAGTAATTGACAATGGAAATAAAATTAGAAACATTCAATTACCGATGACCATAACAATAAATACGTTAATGTATATGATTATTGGCGCTTTGGTAACTTTGATTGGTGCAGGGTTTTTATCGCAGAAGAAAATGAATTGATTTTAAAAAAAATAACCCACAAAGGCCACAAAGAACATAAAGAAAAACTTAGTGAATTCTTTGTGTTCTTTGTGGCAAACCAACAATAATTCAGAAAAAGATGAATAAAGAAATACTGTTGAATGGAGCGTCGCCACTGTCGCTGCACATAGCTGCTTCTTTGCTCGGACAATAAAAATAAATAATGGATTTATCAATTGTAATACCACTGTTTAACGAAGACGAATCTCTTCCACACTTAATGGAGTGGATAGAGCGTGTAATGCTGGCCAATAATTATAGCTACGAAGTAATAATGGTGGACGATGGCAGCACCGACAATTCGTGGAATGTTATTGAAGGACTTCGTGTAAAAAATGATGCGGTGAAAGGCATAAAATTTCAGCGCAATTATGGTAAGAGTGCAGCATTGAACGAAGCTTTTAAAGCAGCACAGGGCGAGGTCATCATTACCATGGACGCAGACATGCAAGACTCCCCCGATGAAATACCCGAGCTACGCAGAATGGTATTAGAAGAAAATTTTGATATTGTAAGCGGGTGGAAAAAGAAACGTTACGATAATACTTTTACAAAAAATATTCCATCAAAATTATTTAATGCTGCTGCAAGAAGAAGCAGCGGTATAAAATTAAATGATTTTAATTGTGGTTTAAAAGCATACCGAAAAAAAGTAGTAAAAAGTATTGAAGTATATGGCGAAATGCATCGTTACATTCCCATACTTGCTAAGTGGGCTGGCTTTAGACGAATTGGTGAAAAAGTGGTAGAGCATAGAGCCAGACAATTTGGTATTACAAAATTTGGTTGGGAGCGTTTTGTAAATGGATTTTTAGATTTATTTTCCATCATGTTCGTTGGCAAATTTGGAAAAAGACCTATGCACTTTTTTGGGCTTTGGGGTACGCTTTCTTTTATTTTGGGCTTTGGTATTTTTACTTACCTTACAATTTCAAAATTCTTTTTTGATACTACTGGTATGACGCAAAGACCATTATTTTTCTTTGCATTGTTTATAATGACAATTGGTGTACAACTCTTTCTAGCAGGCTTTATTGGCGAATTGATAGCAAGAAATTCTACTGAAAGAAATAGTTATCTGATAGAACAAAAAATGGGATTGTAAAATGCAAAAAATTGTAATTATTGGGCCAGCTTACCCGCTGCGTGGTGGCGGCATGGCTACATTTAATGAACGCCTTGCAAGGCAATTTATGCACCAAGGTTTTGATACAACCATCTATACTTTTTCGCTACAATACCCTTCCTTTATTTTTCCTGGTAAAACACAATACTCTACAGAAGCTGCACCAAAAGATTTGGATATAAAAGTGCGCATCAATTCTATTTTTCCGCCAAATTGGATAAGTGTAGGCAATGAATTAAAAAAACTACGACCAGATATTATTGTAGTACGATATTGGTTGCCGCTTATGGGGCCATGTTTGGGAACGATCTTACGTTTGGTAAAAAAAAATAAGCATACAAAAATTGTTTGCATTGCCGATAATATTATTCCGCACGAAAAAAGAAAAGGCGATAAAGCATTTACAAAATATTTTTTAAAACCAATAGATGAAGTGATTGTGATGAGCGAAAAAGTGATGGCGGATTTAAAAATATTTGATGCAAAAAAACCTGTACAACTTGTTCAACATCCATTATACGACAATTTTGGAGAAAAAATAAATAAAGAAGTTGCAAGGCGAAATATTGGTATTGAAACAAAAGAAAAAATAATTTTATTTTTTGGATTTATAAGAAAATACAAAGGCTTGGATATTTTATTAGATGCATTGGCTATATTGAAAACCAATGGCAACAACCATTTTAAGGTATTGATAGCTGGCGAGTTTTATGAAGATAGAAAATCATTTGATGAGCAGATTGTAGCACTTGGTTTACAAGATATGCTTATTTTAAAAACAGATTTTATACCAGATAGTGAAGTAAGAAATTATTTTTGCGCTGCAGATATGGTAATACAACCCTATAGAAATGCAACACAAAGTGGCGTAACTCCCCTAGCCTATCATTTTGAAAT
>JAYTGY010000187.1:0-2900 GCA_043733065.1 Ferruginibacter sp. | reverse complement strand
GTATTGAGAAATTAGACTCAACATCTACATCAATTATTAATTATTCATTATTAAATTATCAATTAGAGTTCTTCATCCCCTTCCTCCTTAAACATTTCTATCAAGTTTGTTTTAAAACTATCCATAAAACCTTTGATTGTTTTTTTGCGTTTTACAACTTCGGTTTCTTTTTCTTCAAATGATGCTGATGTTAAAGTTGTTGAAAGTTCATCTGCTGCTACCGGTGCTTCTTGCATAATGCCAGTACCTGCAACTTTGATAAAATTATTGTCGAATTTTTTATTTTTATTTTCGTAATCGTTGTAACCTTTTAAAATTAAACCAATACAAGTGCTGTACATTGGCTTGCTCAATTCATCTATATGTCCGCCAGATAAATGCTCGTTAGGAAAACCGATACGTGCATTTAAACCAGTAATATATTCGGTAAGTTGTATTAAATGCTTTAGCTGAGAACCGCCTCCAGTAAGTATTATTCCACCGTTTAGCATTCTATGATCGAGGCCTACTTGCTTTAAATGATAGGTTACAAAATCCATAATCTCACTCATGCGTGCTTGTATAATGCTGGCAAGGTTTTTTACAGAAATTTCTTTTGGTGCCATACCACGCAAACCAGGGATAGTAATGAAAGCATTACCCTTTGTTTCGTCTGCAAGCGCACTACCAAACTGTATTTTCATTTGCTCTGCTTGTGTTTTTAAAACACCCAAACCAGTCTTAATATCGTTGGTAATATTTTCGCCTCCAAAAGGGATTACAGCTGTGTGCTTTAAAATACCTTCGTAAAAAACAGCTAAGTCAGTTGTACCACCACCAATGTCCACAATGGCTACACCTGCTTCTAAATCTTGATCGCACATAACAGCTGCTGCAGATGCTAATGGTTGCAAAACTAAATCTTGTGTTTTTAAACCAGATTTTTCTACACTACGATTAATATTTCTAATGGCATTTTTATCGCCGGTGATGATGTGAAAATTTGCACCAACTTTTACACCGCTGTACCCAATTGGGTTTGGAATATTTTGAAAATTATCCACCGTAAATTCTTGCGGAATAACATCAATGATTTGATCGCCCGCAGGTATGTATGTACGATACTGGTCTGCTATCAACCTATCAATTTCATCTTGACGAATTTCTTCTTCGTTGTGCTGACGCACAATATCGCCACGAGTTTGCAAACTTTTTATGTGATGCCCTGCAATGCCCACGTACACCTCGTTTATAGCAAGATTAGGGTTAGATGCATAGCAATTTTCTAAAGCACTTTGTATGGCTTTAATTGTTTGATCGATGTTAAGTACCATGCCATGTTGCACACCATTGCTATTGGCTCTACCAAAGCCCAATATTTCTAGTTTGCCATGCTCATTTTTGCGGCCTGCTATTGCTGCAATTTTTGTGGTACCAATGTCTAATCCTACGATTACTGGTTGTTCTTGATTCATGAGTGTGTGTTTTACAGCCCCCTAAATCCCCCACAGGGGGACTTGTGAACGTTGTGTTTAATATTTGTTTGTGTGTATTATCGAACTATTTTTTTGCTTTTGTTTTGTGTCTAATATCTAAAATCTTTTGTCTATTCTCTAATAATCATTTGCTGGTTTCTTTACGACTGGTTTTGGTTTTTGCTGAAGCACAGGTTTTTTTATTACTGGTTTTGCAGGCATTGTAACGCTTGGTTTTGGTTTTGCTACAACGGCTGTAACACGAGGTGTTACAGCAATTGCAGCAGGTTTTTTTGTAGGAGGTTTCACAATAGGAGGTTTTCCCACAGGCGGTTTTTCAACAGGAATTTTTTTAACAGCTGGTTTTATAGGAACAATTTGTGGCTTTGTTATTACTGGTTTTGTAACAACTGGCACTGGTTTTGTTTCAATTGGTTTTGCAATGCTGCTCACAGAAAGGTCGATACCTTCATCTTCTCTCTCCACTGATTGTTCTACCATTGCGCTATCGGTATTATTTCTATCAACATCTGCAAGAAATACTTGAGATGAATCTGCAGATTGCCTTGTTGCATTTTCTACAATAGATTGCATGAGTTGTAAGGTTCTCAAAGAATCTTCTGCTACATCTGCCGCCCCTCTTACACTTGCTACTACTTGGTTTTTATATTGCAGGTCAATGCTGCTGTACCTATTCCATCCTGCTTGTGCAATAATGGTTTTGTAAAACATTTTAAGTTTTGCAAATTTTAAATCTGCATCTGTTGCATCTCCAAAAATTATTTTTTGCTTGCCAATTTTTGGTGTCATTTCAAAAGTACGATTGGCTGTAATATCCACCTGCTCTATCATGGCCATTAAAAATGAATCGGCCATAATTTTTATGCTAATGTTTTTTATATCTAAAAGCAAAACACTATCTGCTGGAGATACATATTTTGCATCAGTAATAAAACCTGTAAATATTGGTAGCCGTGCGGAAAATTTATCACTCAGTGGTAGCATTTTACAACTACTGTCTATGTAAAAACTATTGCCTGCATTTGTAAACAATCTTGCTATAGGTTCTCTTTCATCTACAGAAACTTTTAGTACATTATTATTATCAAAGAACAACTCTGCATTTTTTATCCAAACATTTTTTTCTAACTCTCTTTCTATTTGCTTTAAATCTATATCAGCTAAAGCTCTTTGTTCTGTGCTATCTCCACCAAAATTTTTGATGATAGCATACACATCATTTTTGTCTATAAAAAAATTATTGTTTACACCCGAAATTTCTATCTCCACAGCCTTGCATGTTTTAGCTTCCTTATTATGCACTGCCGAAATGAGCAATGTAATGCATACAATACCTATCAGCATCCAAACAATGCTGCGTATTATTTTTTTAGTATTGTATTTTGTATTACCCATTTTGTAGTAATAATTTTTTTATTGGTTCTA
>JAYTGY010000186.1:0-11568 GCA_043733065.1 Ferruginibacter sp. | reverse complement strand
AAGCACGAAATTGTATTGCTTACAGATGCGGATTGCGTGCCTGCTAGCGAGCATTGGATAAACAGTATGCAAGAAGTTTATGATGATGAAACTGAAATTGTATTAGGCTATGGGCCTTATCATAAAAAAAGTGGATTGCTCAACAAATTGATACGTTGGGAAACTTTTCATAGCGCATTGCAATACATGAGCTATGCGCTTGCTGGCACTACATACATGGGTGTTGGTAGAAATTTGAGTTACAAAAAAGCTATTTTTTATAGGCACAAAGGATTTAGTGCACACAATAATATACCAGGTGGTGATGATGATTTGTTTATAAATATGGCCGCTACAAAGAAAAATGTAAAAATAAATTTAGATCAAAATAGCTTTACGCTTAGTGAACCTGCGGAAAGTTTTGCTCAGTGGAAAAGCCAAAAAAACAGACACTATACAACGTCTAAATATTATAAGCCGATGCATAAGTTTTTACTTGGCTTATATGCATTTTCGCAATTTTTATTTTATCCTGTATTTATAACTGCATGTATTTTTTACAATTGGAAATTTAGCTTAATTGGTTTTGGAATTGTATTACTCTTTCAAACAATTGTATATGCAAAAGCAATGAAGAAATTGGGCGAAAAAGATTTGTTGCCTCTATTTATATTTTTTGAGTTGTGGATGTTTTTTTATTACATCATCTTTGCACCATCATTGTTGAGAAAGCCGAAGGCAAGCTGGAAATAGATCTAAGATTTGAGATATAAGATTTAAGATTTTTCTAGAAAATTGAAGTTTAGAATTATTTTTATCAACTTATAGTTTATTGAAGAAGTATGGAATTAATTAAAAAATATTTTTCTGATTTTACAACTGAGCAAGAGCGGCAACTTACTTTGCTCAAAGAATTGTATGTAAATTGGAATGAAAAAATAAATGTGATTAGCCGAAAGGACATGGATAATTTTTATTTACACCATGTACTGCATTCGCTTACGATTGCTACACGATTCGATTTTAAAGCAGGAATGGAAGTAATGGATTTGGGCTGTGGTGGTGGTTTCCCAGGTGTTCCATTAGCCATACTTTTTCCTGAAGCCCAATTTCATTTAGTAGATAGTATTGGCAAAAAACTAAAAGTAGTAAATGAAATTGCTGAAGCTGCAGGAATAAAAAATATAACTACTCAACATGCTCGTGCAGAGGAAATCAAAAACAGACAATTTGATGCAGTAGTTAGTAGAGCCGTTGCACCGCTTGGTAGTTTGTGGCATTGGAGTAGAAAATCTATTCGTCGTGCAAAGGTTGCAGAAAAAAGTGTACCTAATGGATTGATATGTTTAAAAGGCGGCGACCTTACTCAAGAAATATTCGAAAGCAATTGCAAACCTTTTGTGTGGGAAATAAATAAAATTTTTGAGGAAGAATATTTTGAAGAAAAATTTATGTTGTATCAGCAGGTGAAATAATAACAGGGTTATAATTTTTATGCCTTTTACAATATTTAAACTAGTGTTTTCTTAAATCAGAATATAATCATTACAAAGAGGTTTAATTGTGGCTAAAGCCAAAACCTCCTTAATAATTTAAAGGTAATGGTGGGCTGAAGCCCAATTTCAATATATCTTTTGTCCTCGGCCTAAAGGCCGAGGCTATTAATTAAATCCTAGGCTATTCATAAAGACAGAGACAATTCATAAAGACAGAGGCTATTGATAAAGGATTTGCCAATTTATAAAGCTTTATGAATAGCTCCGCCCTTCAGGGCGGAGACAATAAATTATAGTAGTAATGGGCTTTAGCCCAAAATCTATTTCGGCTTTAGCCACATTACAAATCCTTCATTAATCGAAATCCATATTTCTTCATAAACAAATCATACTCTTGTGCAAATGTTGTTTTGCTATGATGTTCTTCTTGATTCTTGATATATTCTCTTACTTTATTTACATCTTTCTCACTTACCGAAACTGCAAAATATTCGTCTTGCTATTCAAACTTTTCGGGAGTAAGTTTATATTTATTTATCCAATAACTACTTTCGCCTTTCATCAACTGTGCTACTTCGGCAATGGTTTATTTTTGGTTAAGTGATACTAGGCAATGAACATGCTCTAGGTATCCATTTACGAAATCAATATGAATATTTTTTAAACTTCCATTATCTTTTATATGTTTAAAAACATCTTGCCTTATGTTTTTTGTAAGCAGAGGAGCTCTATTTTTTGTAGCCCATACAAAGTGAATCCAAATATTTATATACGGCATTTTTTATTTAAAAATAATATTTTTTTTAATTGAAACATAATTTATTGAAAGTTTTATTAGTGGCTAAAGCCGAAAACCTCAAAATTATTAATGGTGCTTTATGGGCTAAAGCCCAATCCCATTTAATATATTTGCCCTCGGCCTAAAGGCCGAGGCAATTCATAATGTTCGAGGCAATTCATAATGCTCGAGGCAATTCATAAAGGCCGAGGCAATTCATAATGATTAATACTTGTATAAAAGCATTCAGTATCTAAAAGAACTTTTGAATAGCTCCGCCCTTCAGGGCGGAGACAAAGGAAATAAAATGGATATGGGCTTTAGCCCAAAATGTATTTCGGCTTTAGCCATATTCCTTCATACAAAACAAATTCTTAAAATTTTGCTATTATAACTTTCTAATGAAATAATATAGCTATTTTTAAGAAAAAAAATGCGGCTAATCATACTTTGTTTTTTTGCTGTTGCGTTTAATCGAACAACTGCACAAGATATTTCATACAATCATAAAATTGTTGACACCCTTACCTCTCCAACATTTTGGGGACGTGGTTATACGAATGATGGTATGAAAAAAGCTGCAACCTTTTTAGCGAATGAATTTAAAACGCTTGGGTTAAAACCACTGGGTAAAAAAGATTATTTACAAAAGTTTACATACTCAGCAAATACATTTCCAAGTAATATGGAAGTAATGCTAAACGATAAAAAATTGATACCAGGTGTAGATTATTTAGTAAGTGCAGATAGCAGGGGCATAAAAACAAAAGGGAAATTAGAGCAAAAAGACAGTGCCACTTTTATAAATGCTTCGGATAAAATTATTGTTACACTTGAAAAAAAATTGACTTGGGATGCTGCACAAAAAGTAGAAAACTATACCATCATACAATTAGATAAAAATAAATTAACAGAAATACCCAAAACAATACAAGTAAACATAGAAAATAAATTTATTAAAAAGTTTGATGCTTCTAATGTATGCGCCATGGTAGCAGGTACGCAAAAACCAGATTCTTTTATTTTTATTACTGCGCATTACGATCACCTTGGTGGCATGGGCAAGGATACTTATTTCCCTGGTGCCAATGACAATGCAAGTGGAGTGGCGTTATTGTTGAGCCTTGCAAAATATTATGCTGCTCACCCACAAAAATATTCTATTGGTTTTATTTTATTTGCTGGCGAAGAAATTGGCTTGCTTGGTTCAAAATATTATACAGAAAATACTATTGTTCCATTAAAAAATATCCGTTTCCTCACCAATACTGATTTAGCTGGCACAGGTGTAGATGGCATTACAGTTGTAAACGCAACCGAATTCCCAAATGAATTTGCAATGATGCAAAAAGTAAATACTGATAATAAATATTTAAAAGCCATTAACCCAAGAGGGAAAGCTGCCAATAGCGATCATTATTTTTTTACAGAAAAAGGTGTACCATCATTTTTCTTTTATACACTTGGTGGTATTGCTGCGTATCATGATGTGTTTGACAAAGCTGCCACACTTCCCTTAACAGAGCAAGCAGATTTAATGCAGTTGATGATAAAGTTTAATGAAAGGTTGCAGAAATAAATTTTCTTTCTTTTTTCAATTTGCCAAACCATCTATTTTTTAAGCCTAAATCGTTTCGATAAAAGTTGAACAATGGTATTCGGTTGAAGTGAGTGACACAACGATGATGCACATAGCTGCTTCTTTGCTCGTTCAAAAAAAATTATTTTAATTCTTTCATCAAATAAATATCCGTTTGTGGTGTATTACCTATTGGAAAAGGATGGCGATACTTTGTATGCGTAAAACCATACTTGGCATAAAAATTTTGAGCTTTATAATTGTACTCCCACACACCAAGAAAAACAACATCAAAATTTTCTCTTATAGCATATTCTAAAAAGAAATTCATTAGTTTTTGTGCTATTCCTTTGGCATGGTATTGACCCAATACATACAAACGCTTTAGTTCAATTACGCTCCTACCCTTTGTTTCAGCAAAGTCAGGACATTCTTTTGCAAACGAAATGTAAGCCACCGGCTCACTATTTATTTCCGCAAAAAAATAATTAATTCTATCTACTTCTATTTGTTGGGCAAGTACAGTTTCATTATAATATAATTCTAAAAAATTGTCCATATCCACAGGCGTGCTAGTGCCACTAAATGAATCGTAAAAAGTTTTTTTTGCAATTATAGAAAGCTCAGGTACATCTTTCAATGTGAGTTTGCGCAATGATACTTCATTCATATTTAAAAATTAATGTCAATCATATTGTTCCTTCTATCCACATCTGCCATTCGTTGTGTAGCATCTATTTCTACTTTTTTCAAATCTCTCAAACTTGTTTTACATTCCAATACATATGTAGGATGTGTCCATCGCCATTCATTTTCTACAATAAGTTTTGCATCATCATCTGCAACCTTATTTCCAAACATTAAATTTAAAGGAATGGTATGCGTTTCCTCACTTCCATCTTTCTTTGTAAGCTGCACGTCTATTGGCATTGGCATTTGTCCAATTCTTTTAATACGAATTTTCGACATGCCATTTTCTTCCCACAAACTATCAATTGCATAATCAATTTTTTTTGTAGTACCACACCAATATTCTTTGTACCAATCTAATTTTATACCACTCACATCTTCTGCTACCGCAATAAAATCTGATGGGTTTGGATGTTTAAAACGCCAGCGTTTATAATACTCTAATAAAATTTTATCTCTTGTTTGTGCGCCTACAATGTAACCAAGTTGTTCTACATACACTGCACCTTTGTAATATGATGCACGGCTATACGCAAAATTTGTATTGAAATGATCGGCATGTGTAGTAAGCGGCTCTTCTAAATTACTTTTTGCTACGCTAAAATATCCTTGGTAACTCGCATCTTGTTGCAATGTTGTTTTATTGCCCAAAGCAGCATACACTCGCACTCCTGCGTATTCTGCCATGCCCTCATCCATCCACGGATACATGCCTTCGTTAGTAGCCAACATACCTTGGTACCAACTGTGCAACAACTCATGCATGGCACCAGGCACTTCTGCCAAAAGCGTTGCCATTGGGTATTCCATACCACCATCGCCGCCTTGTATAAACGAGTATTGCGGATAAGGATATTCGCCAAAAGTTTTTTCAATATATGGCAATGCATTTTGAAACATATCCAACAAACCTTTCCACTTATTCATTTCCGTTGCATTTTCTTTTACAATTACATGATTCATTAAACCATTTCTATTCACTCTAGAAAAATGCACATATTCAGGATCGGCAGCCCACACAAAATCATGAATATTTTTTCCAACAAAATGCCAGCTGCGTTTTTCTGTAGAAATATTTTTTAATTGAGTGCCTTCTTTATCATAACCCCAACCAATTTCTTTTGCATTTACCAACACGCCTGTGCCACCCAATTTATATGCCTTATCTATATTTATAGTTACATCAAAATCGCCCCACACACCATAAAATTCTCTAGCAATATATGGTGTTGGGTGCCATCCTTCATAATCGTACTCACACATTTTTGGATACCATTGGCTCATGCTCAAACGCACGCCTGTTGTGGGATTATCACGCCCACTCCTACGAACTTGCAAAGGCACTTGCGCTTCAAATTCCATTTCAAAAACTACTTTTGTTTTTGGAGCAATTGCTTTTGTAAGATTTACTTCTAAAATAGTTTCGTGGTATTTAAACGGCTGCGGCACGCCATTCATTTTAAGCGAAATTATTTTTTGATATCCAATTTCATCATCTTTCAAATTTAAAATTCTATCCTTCACACGAGGATCCCAATCTTGTCTTCCATTATTCACAATTTTACCAAGCTCTCTGCTTCTAGTATCCATACTACTGTTTGGCTGAAACGCATTAAAGTATAAATGATAAAAAACTTTATCCAAACTTTTATCAGCATTATTGCTGTACTCCAATCGTTGCTTTCCCTTAAATTGGTTTTTGGCAGCATCCATATCTATCCGCATTTTATAATTTACTCTTTGTTGCCAACGATTTTCTGCTTGCGCAAAAGTTTTAAAACTTACAAATGCAAAAACGGCAAACACTAAAATTTTATTCATGTAACATTGTTTTTTGGAATGGTAAATTTCGGGAAATAGTTTGAGGGGAGCAATAAAATGATTTAAGAAATAATCATTATTTGAATAAATTGCACTAAAAATTAAAGTAAAACTTAACCATTAGGTTGGTGGGACGTATATTGTACGTATTTATTTGCTTTAAGTTTTCAGCATTATTAATGGTTACGTAAGTTTTACTATTGGTAAAATTTGACCATTCCACTTCCAATTCTGTCTTTTTAAATTTTTGTTTAAACCCAATATCTCCAAAAAAGTAATTGCCTTTGTTACTTTTATTATCCCACACACTGTACAATTCGTTATTAAAATACAGCGTTGATTTCTTTGATAAATAAAAATATAATTTTAAAAATTGTTGTAATCTATTTGTTGCAGATGGAGTTGAAGTAAGTGAGGATTGTTTAATTTCGTTTTTAAACAGATCATATTTTGTATTGGTTTCAAAAGATGCATAAGAAAGCATATTTAAATTGCTCTTAAATCCTAAAGAAAAAATAGTTGAATTGCTTTTTGCAATTTGATTTTGTTGCAATAAATCTGATTGCAAAATATTATAGCTATAATTTAAAGCCAGATTTATTTTTGCTTCTATAAAATACTTACTTGTATTGCCCGACAGCATCAAACTTTTTTGATAATTGTTTAAATAGCTACCAACAGATTTTATAAAGAAGCCATCAAATACCTGATTAAATATGATGTTCTTTTTTGTTTGAGAAGCAGATATGGAAAGATTACTAAAAATACCTTTTAATGAATTTTTATAATACAAAGAAGCATTTAAACTTTGCAATTGTTGTATTGGAATTAAACTATCATTTCTGTTTATACTTCTATAATTATTTAAAATTAACCCTGAGGAAATATTTGAAATATTGCCTATTGAGTTTTGTAATGCAAAAGCAATATCACCAGTAATGTTTTCAGCTATTGGAAAACTAAAATCTATATGTGGGTTAAATAAGATATTGTTTGATGTTGTTTTATACTTTTCAATACTATTTTCTGTGTGCAAAATATTTAATTCTAGCGGTAAACTAATATCTAGCTGTCTTTTTTCTTTACCAATTGTCATTTCGTTTGCGGCATATACTCTTATGTTGTTCCAATTAATATTATTTTTAAAACTATCGTTTAGTTGATACTCGTTTTGATTATATAATTTACCAATATTGGTTTGCAAATTTTTATGAATATATTCTGTACCTAATTTTAGTTGCTGTAAGGTTTTTCCAATCTTTGACGTAAAAGAGATACTGTTATCTGTATTAAAATTATTTAAGACAGCTTTTTGTGATAACTGTGCATAGTCAATCGACTGATTAAATACATCTTTAAACTGACCAGGTACAACATCCAGTTGCTGTGGCATTCTATTAAAATTTATTTTGGAGCTAAGGGAAATAATTTTCTTTTTTACTGGTAAGTGCGCTAAGAAATCATTTGCATATTCAAAATAAGAATTTTGCAATACTTGTGAAATAATATTTGGATTGGTAATAGTACCACTTTCTTTGGTATAGTCTAGCTTTACTTTGGATGTGTTTTTTAAAAATACTTTTTTAGTATTTACATTGTAAATGATGTTGCCTTCTACTTTATTGGTATTTATAAAACTATTTCTTTTTTCTTCAATGTTTATATTTTGCCCATTAGATAAAATATACGTTGATTGCAATGCATTTTCATTTGTAGAATTATCATTTAAATAACTCATGTTAAATTTTAATTGCGCTTTATTAGGTAGCACTTTTAAAATATTAAAATTGAACAAATGGGTATTGTTAAACAAATATCGTTTGGTAGAAATATTAGGTTGTTGGGTATTTAGTTTATTTAGTATTTCTTCTTTTAGATTTTTCTCTCTAATATCTCCAACTTTTTGTACACTTATGTTTTCAGAAAGTTCATTAGCCAATAAACTACCTGCATTATTATTTTTGTACGATGTTATTAATTGAAATGTGGGGTTAAACTGTAAACCAGTTAATTCATTATCCCATAATAATGGTGTAGCTCCTAGCCCTGCCTTTGCTTTTCCAATTAATTTATTTTTGGCTTTCTTTTTTAGTTTAATGTTAAGTGCTGGTTCGGTGGAAGTTTTTAGGCTATCAAAGAGTTTTATATTTTGGTGGTTAGCCAATAGCTGTACTTGATCCACCAAATCGGCAGGTATATTTCTATTGGCAATATTGTATTTTTTTTCTAATAAATCTAACCCATCAATGTAATAATGAGAAATGGGTTTGCCATTAAATTTTATTTGCCCTGAATTTTCATCAATCTCTACGCCTGGTAGTTTGGCTATTACATCGCCAATTACCCTATCTTGTTTATCTGTAAAATTTTTTACAAGGTAATTGGTAGTATCTCCATTTTGGGTAATTGGCGCTTCTTTTACTAACACCGTTGGCAAAACAGTTGTTTCTTCTGCCAACACAAATTTTAAAGTTTGTGTTTTATTTAAAATAGTTTGCGCTTTTGATTCATATCCGATAATAGAAACTTTAATAGTTACTGAATCTATTTCTCCATTGTACATAATTTCAAAAAAGCCTTTGCTATCGGTAATAGCAAAGGCAGAAATTTGAGTCGTATTTTTTTTAATTAAAACCACACTTGCATCTTCTATTGGCTCATTATTTTTTTTTAATACAGTACCAGTGATTTTATTTTGTGCAAATAAAAAATTGGTTAAAAATGCGAATAAAACTATTACTAGAAATCGTTTTATCATTTTGATAAATCAATGGGATTATAAGGTTTATTTGGATATTTTACTGAAATACTATTTCCACTATTGTCTGCAGATGTTACAGTTTTACCCTCTGACATCATAAATTCTATAGGGTTTTGTATAAATAATTTTTTCATTGCTGTAAGTTTTTTCCGATCTGTTTTTTTTGGTTTCTCATACTTTTTTAACAATCTTACTTTATCCAGAGGAATATTTAGCTCTACACATTCAAAAGCAAATTGTTTTTTTTCGTCTTCTATTCTTAAAATCAACCCCGGTAAACCATTAAATAGCCAAGGTCCCATACTAAATGGAATTGTGTTGCAAAACCAAGCTATATAATTTCTTCCTTTAAAAGTTGTTGTTGCTTTTTGACATTTTTGATTTAAGATTGTTGTTGTAGCAACATCAATCTGCCACTTCGGTGCAATTAAATTTTCGGTAAAGTAATATGAGTTTTCAACTAACTTATCTGTTACATTAATTAGTCTAGTTTTGTAATTTATAGAAATAATTTCTGATTCATTTTTTATATAGTAATTTTTACTTTTTGTTGGATCTATCATTACTTTATTGTCAACATTATTTTTTTGATTTTTATATGCATCATCTTCTATATTCTTTATTCCTAATTGTTTTAAATAACTATAATATTCAGACGACTTCCCATTAATTGAGAGTATCATTAAATCTTCAAATTTGGAAGCAATATTAGATGGGTCTTTTTGACTAACAAACTTATATTTGCAATTATAAATTGTCGTATCTGATGCAAATACGGGACAATTTAGGCAATAAAAAATAATAATAAATAGTATCTTCATTCTATTAAAATTTAAAATTAAGAAGAGGTTGGATATCCCTCTTCTTAAAAGATTAAAAAATCAATTACAAACTTGTCCTTCTAAAACACCTGCCGCAAATAATGCAACTCCATAAGAGCTAAAGCAACATATGGTATATGTATGACCGCCACAAGTAACCCAACCGTAGTATTGTAAGTTGGGCTTACTTTTTAATTGCTCAATAGCTATCTTAGCCGACTTTACTTCTTTCTTAATCGGCAATTTAATTTTCTCAATTTTTCCATTGCTTGCACTTGCAAATAACCCAATACCTACAAACGCTAAAATAAACATGATTTTTTTCATTTTGTAAAATTTAAAGTTAAAACATAATTGTTAATCCCTTTGGGTTTTATTGGTATCATTATAAGGGTAAAATGAACCGCATTTGTTTTGGCCAAACAATATTTTATACATACAACATAATTTTTATTTAAGTTGTATAGTGCTAGTTTTCAATTATAAAATAAATATACAAAGTTTAGTTTTAATAAACAAAATTTATTTTTGTTAAATAATTCTTAAACAATACAGCTACTTGCATTATATATGCATATAGGCAAGGCAATAAAAAATTTAAGGCAATTAGCAGAGCTCACTCAGCAGGGGCTTGCAGATGGTATTGGCAAAACAAAAGGACTGATTTGCCAGATAGAAAAAACAGGTAAAATAAATTATTACACGCTTATAAAAATTGCTAAAATATTAAAAACTACACCAGAAAAGATTGAACAATATCAACAAAGTTTAGCAATTCCCAATAAATTTACGACTAGCACGCCAGCTCAAAATAAACTTCCCGAGCTTGACTATTTACGATTAGAAAATCAACATTTGAAGGAGCAAATTGTATTGCTAAAGAAAAATATTATACTATTAGAAAGTAAAGTATAATAGTATTATTTTGCAAATTCAATACTATCGTAAATGGTAGATATCTGCAATTCCAACCCTAAATTTTTGAAGAGTATAGTTTCTTCTAAATTTTCGTAAGTTTGGTATTGCCATATTTGGCTATCATCAATGAGAGCATAAACCTCTACCATTATTTCTTTTTGTGATACAAGTACATAATATTGTAAACTTGGAATTTTTTTGTAGTATTTTAATTTTACTTCTTTGTCGTATAACGCTGTAGAGTCAGATAATACTTCAAAAATAATAGAGTGACGCTTTTACAAATACATCTTGACCATTTAAATTATCGTTACAAGTATAAATCAAATCAGGATAAACATAAAATTCATCCTTTTCTAATTCTAATTTCATACCATCAATAAAAATGTCACATCCGTTTTTCTTGATTTGTTTTAATGCTACACCAACATTCAATATTATTTTATTGTGTGTCTTTGTGCCACCTGCCATTGCAAATATCTCTCCATGATAATAATCATGTCGCTCTTCGCTAGTGGCCTCCATAGCTATATATTCTGCAAAGCTGTACTTTTTGCTATTATTTTGAGCCAATTGATCCATATTCCAAATTTGAATTATAAAGTTACAAAAAATAACTATACTAACCCTCCCACCACAATCACAATCTCCCCCTTCACAGTCTTAGCATTAAAATAATCATGCACTTCTAGCAAAGTGCCACGTTTATTTTCTTCAAACATTTT
>JAYTGY010000185.1:0-6966 GCA_043733065.1 Ferruginibacter sp. | reverse complement strand
TGCACTTACCAAAGAATTGGCAAAATTAATGCATGGCGATATTGTAGTAAAAAGCCCACCAACGGGTGCAAATAAAGGCACAGAGTTTACGGTAACATTGCAGTTGCAAAAAGTAAATACACAAGAAATACATGTCGTAAATAAATATGAAGAAAAAGTTTATTCATCAACAATTATAACAAATGGCAAATACATACATGCAGAACATAGCGATACACAAAAGCCATTAATTTTATTGGTAGAAGACAATGCCGATGTGGTAGCATATACTGCTAGCTGTTTACCCGATTATATATTTGCTGTGGGTAAAGATGGAAAAGAAGGCTTTGAAATAGCCACAGAAATTATTCCTGATTTAATCATTACCGATGTAATGATGCCCTATGTAGATGGTTTTGAACTGTGCCGTATGCTACGTGCAGACGAGCGCACGAGCCATATACCCATCATTATGCTTACGGCCAAAGCCGATATAGAAAGCAAACTCGAAGGCTTGGAACATGGTGCTGATGTATATTTGGAAAAACCTTTTCACAAAGAAGAATTGCTAATGCGCATAAAAAAACTATTGGAGCTTCGAAAAAGACTACAACAGTTTTATATTAAACAAGCAGGTATAAATGCAGGAACAGTAATTAATGAAACAAATACTTCTTCTGAAATACCGTTAACCATTGAGCCTACAGAAAATGAGTTTGTAAAAAAAGTAAGAGAAGCAGTAGAAGCACATATAGAAGATGTGAATTTTTCTGTAGAACAATTGTGCAAATATATTTTTATGAGTCATTCACAATTGCACAGAAAACTAGATGCGCTCACAGGTTATTCCCCCAATAAATTTATACGCATCATTCGTTTAAACAAAGCAAAGGAATTATTAAAAGATTCTGCAAATAGTATAGCCAGTGTGGCATTAGATTGTGGCTATAATGATGCAGGGTATTTTGCAAGGGTTTTTAAGCACGAGTATGGGGTTACGCCTCAGGAGTGGCGGGTGGGGGAGAAAGTTTAAAGTATTATGTTAGCTTGACTTGGTATTGTGTACTGCGTCCTGCATTTTCGTTTGTTATAATCCCTTTTTCTACCAGGTCTTGTAAATGCCTTGTAGCTGTGGCTTTTGATACTTTACTAATAGATTGATATTTTTTTGCATTCATTCCGCCTTCAAATTTTTCTTGTCCTTCTTCCAACATTTTGCTGAGCACTTTAGTTTGCGCATCATTTAATTGAGACTGATACCTATCAAAAAATTTCATTTTCTTTAATGAGAAATGAATAGTTTCTATAAAGTGTTGTTGTGCTTTAAAAATAATAGCTATAAAATATTCAATCCATGCTGTTATATTATTAGTGCGCTGCGCATTTTTTAGCGCACTATAATATGATTTTTTATCTGCTTCAATGGCTGTGGAAAGACTCATAAGTATAGGTCGTTTTAATCCTTGTGCTAAAGCTTTTTCAGCCATCACTCTTCCAATTCGCCCATTGCCATCTTCAAATGGGTGTATGGTTTCAAAATACAAATGTGCTATTGCAGCTCTTACCAATAAATTATGTATTGGTTTTTTTCCATTAGGGCTTGTTTCATTAAACCATTCTATAAATAACTGCATTTCTGCACTTACTTGTGTTGATGGCGGTGCTTCAAAATGAATTTCTTCTTTGCCTATTGCCCCAGAAATCACCTGCATTGGTTCTGCATGATTTCGATATTGTCCAGCTTTGATATAATTGTTGCCTAACATTAGCATTTTATGCCAATCAAAAAGCATTACTTCAGTTAAATCATTCTCAAAATCTTCCCGCACTTTTACCAATAGCTTAGCAATACCTTCTGAGCGTTTATCTTTTATATGAAAACTTGTCGTTGTATATCCTAGGTTTTTACGAATAGATGAGACCAAATCTACTCGACTTATAAATTCTCCTTCTATGGACGATGTTTTTATGGCTTCATTTACTAATAAATTAATAATTGATTCCGCCTGTTCTTTATTGGATAAGCCGCTTAAATAACCAATACTTTGCCCAGTTATGTCCATAAAAGACAATACTTTTTCTGTAAAGTCAGTTTCATTATATTGAAATTGGAGCCAGTCTACTTGTTGCCAATTATACTTCATGAGCCGATTAGCTTGTTTATTCGGCTCAAATATACAACAAAAATGAGCCGATTAAGCCATTTATTTGGCTCTTTATTAAAAATCCCTTCCTTATTCTTAGGCTATTCATCAAAAACCATAATAATTGGTGAACGTATTTACCAATTTATAATTTTTTGCTTTGCTTTTATTATTTCTACTAATGTTGTATTTAAAATTTATACATAGCTTTATGAACATAAATGGATAAATACCTTTTACATATTCATGAGCCATGTTCCGAAGATTGGGACGGCATGACCCCAAACGAGAAGGGTAGGTTTTGTAACAATTGCCAAAAAACAGTTTTTGATTTTACAACTGCCACAGATAATGACATTATAAAACATATTGAAAAAATGAAAGGCAATATGTTTTGTGGGCAGTTTGAAGAAGGGCAATTAAATAGATGGATGGAGAAATCGAATCTACAAAAAAGCAATCCTGCATTGTATAAATATTTGTTTAGTTTTTTGCTACTTACTGCTGGGCAGCAAGCTATGGCACAAAAGGTTGAGGCAAAACAAGAAAATGTAACACTTACAAATAAAGCCGATAGCGGAGCAATGTTATCGCACTTAAAATCTGAGACACCTGGTATTTGTATTGAAAAAGTAACAGAAGAGGAACAAAAAATTAGGCTTAGAGGTGCTATATCTTCAATATCTACAGATAAAAATCCGCTTTATGTAATAGATGGAATATTGGTAAAAAGTACAGTGCTAGATAAATTAGACCCCAAAAGCATAAAAACTGTAAATGTTTTAAAAAATGCTGAAGCTACTGCCATCTTTGGGGCACAAGCTGTAAATGGCGTAATAATAATAACAACTAAAAATGCTAAAAAAGAAAAGAAAGCCAAAACACCTACTTCAAAATAATTCTGTGGTATATTCCCTCAATAAAATCACAAAAAACTTTCCTTTTACCCAATAATTCCTTAGTTTTGCACTCCATTTGCGGATATGGCGAAATTGGCAGACGCACTAGACTTAGGATCTAGCGCCGCAAGGCATGTAGGTTCGACCCCTATTATCCGCACACAAACAAGTTCCTTCCGCCAACACGGAAGGATTTTTTTTAAATGCCGCTTATAAAACGGCGCAAAAACAATAAAATGGCTACAGTAGTTAGAGAAAACATTGGCTTATTAAACGATAAGCTTACCGTAAAACTTACAAAAGAAGATTATTTACCTGCTTTTGAAAAAAAGCTAAAAGAATACAGCAAAACAGCCAACATACCTGGTTTTAGAAAAGGAATGGTACCAGCAGGTATGATAAAAAAAATGTATGGCGCAGGTGTTTTTTCGGACGAAGTGCTGCGTACAATAGAAAAAGAATTATATACTTATTTGGATAAAGAAAAACCAGAAATTTTTGCACAACCATTACCGTTAGAAGGCGAAATGAGCAAATTGGATATGAATAACCCTAGCGATTTTGATTTTGCTTTTGAAATAGGATTGAAATCGACATTTGAATTGCCAAACCTTAGCAAAGCAAAACTTACACTGCACAAAGTAGAAGCTACCGATGCCATGGTGGAGGAAGAAATAAGTCGCATGCAATTGAAGGCTGGTAAAATGCAAGAGAAAGATGCGGTGGATAATGAAGAAGATGTGGTAAATGTTTTATTTACCGAGTGCGATGAAAATGCTATAGATTTAGAAGGCGGAATTGTAAAAGAAAACTCCGTATTGGTAAAATATTTTAACCCAAAAATGCAAAAGCAAATGATGGGTAAAAAAGTAGGAGAGAATTTTGTGTTTCAATTAGCAAGTACATTTGAGGGCGATAAATTGGAAATGATGTTGCAAGACCTTGGCTTTGAAAAAAATGATGAAGTAGCTGCGCAAAAATATTTTAACCTCGAAATAAAAACAATTGGGATAGTTGAAAAAAGAGCATTGAATGAAGAATTTTTCAACGAAGTATATCCTGGAAAAGAAATAAAAACCGAAGCGGAATTAAAAACAGCTTTGAAAGATGAAATAGAAAAATATTGGGCATCGCAATCTGCTAATCAATTACACGATCAAATTTATCATTTGTTATTGGATGATACTAAAATGGAATTTCCGCAAGCATTTCTTACTCGCTGGTTAAAAACTGGCGGCGATAAACAACGTACACAAGAAGAAGCAGAAGCAGAATATCCTACTTTTCAAAATCAATTGAAATGGACATTGATAAGCGATACCATTATTAAAGAAAATAAATTAGACGTAACAGAAGAAGAATTGCGTACTAGCATGAAAGCCGAAGTGAGCCGCTATTTTGGGCAAATGAATATGGGCGAAGATATGAGCTGGCTAGAAAGCTATATTGATAGAATGATGAAAGACGAGAAGCAAGTAGATGCTACGTATAGAAGATTGGTAACAGAAAAATTATTTAACTGGGCAGAAAGCCAAGCTAAACCTACAGAGAAAAAAGTAACAAGCGATGAGTTGGTAGCTATGCAGCACAATCACCAACATTAATAAAAATAATAAACTTTATTTAGTCCCTTTGCATTTTTTGTAAGGGGATTTTTTTTATAATTATTTTTTAAAAAATGCAGGTAAAATATTGCATAATAAAAGCTCAGTAAAGATATGCATTTGAAGAGAGCGACCCCGCAAAAAGCGGGGCAAGCTGCCAATGAAGATGCCCATAGCTATTGCTTTTGCTCGGCTAATAAATAAAGCGAAGCTTATTTATTAGCCGATTTTAATTAGTCTTCATATTTTTAAAGCGCTCTCGTTTAACCTTTAGAATGAAATGTTACCAATCTTTCTTTTTATTACGGTTGTATAGTTGCATCTTTGCGTACATTTTTTTCGTACGTCTTACAAAGCACCCTTTATATAATGATTATTCTTATATTTTTTCTTCTTCATTGGTTCTTATCGCTATTTTGTCAAACATTTTTTTTACATCGTTATGCATCGCATAAAATGTTTACGATGAACAAATTTTGGGAACGTTTTTTCTATGGCCTTACGGTTATTGTTCAAGGCTCATCGTTCTTAAACCCTCGTGCGTATGCTATTTTGCACAAAATGCATCATGCGTATAGCGATACTGAGAAAGACCCTCATTCGCCTCATTTTTTTAAAGATGTATGGCAAATGACTATGCAAACAAAAGATATTTATTTGGACTATGCAAAGTATAAAGTGCAACCCGAAAAAGCATTTATAGGCAATTACCCCGAGTGGAAGTTTTTAGATAAGATAACCAACTTGTGGTTGTTTCGTATTGGCTTTGGTGTATTGTATTTTTTGTTTTATTTAAAATTTGCAACAGCTTGGTGGGTATTTGTTTTGTTGCCTATACATTTTTTTATGGGACCAGTGCATGGTGCTATTGTAAATTGGTGTGGGCATAAATATGGTTATAGTAATTTTGATAACGATGACCATAGCAAAAATTCTTTACCATTAGATTTTTTAATGTTTGGAGAATTGTTTCAAAACAATCATCATAAAAGCCCCAACAGTGCCAACTTTGCAAAAAAATGGTTTGAGTTTGATCCTACTTATCCTATAATAAAGTTGTTTCATTGGCTGCATATTATTAAGCTAAGAAAAGCGGTATAGTTTTTTGTAAAACCTATAGTATCTTTTTTAACTCTTTTTATTTGCAAGGATGCCTTTAAGAACTTATAGGTTTATTGAACGACTCAAAATAAAAATTGTATATTGAACTGTATGATTAAATTATCTTTTGCCTTTCTTTTATTACTTGCTTCTTTGTTAATTATTTTTCCTGCACCCAATAGTTTTTTGTGGAAGGTTGCAGTTGGGTTTACTAACTTTCCTTATGTGCCAATGTTGTTGGCGTTAGTATTATTTTTTGTAGGGATAAAATCCGATAAATATTCTATTCTTATTTTTATTGTAAGCTCCATTGCTTTTGTTATTTTCTCATTACCCATTGTGGAAGCATTTAAAAAAAAAGGTAATGTAGCAGATATACAAAAAGCATTTCCTGTAAAAGATGAATCTTCTTTGCCGCCTGTTTTTAGTTTTACAAAAATGTTTTACAAAGATTCAGCGTATCCATTTCAAACAATTGTTTATAAAAATATTGGCACAACAAATTTGGCCTTAGATTTTTATGCAACAACAAACAACAAACCCTCTCCACTCGTAATCGTTATACACGGCGGCTCTTGGCAAAGTGGCGATTGTAAACAACTTCCGGAACTCAATAGTTATCTTGCTGGAAAAGGTTATAATGTTGCGGCCATAAATTACAGGCTTGCACCTGAGTATAAAGCTCCAGCTCCATTTGAAGACACAAAAGACGCTATCAATTATTTTTTGCAACATGCAAATGAATACAACATTGATACAAACAATATTATTTTGCTTGGCAGAAGTGCAGGAGCACAAATAGCTTTGTGTGCAGCTTACAATTTGTACATGCCAAATATAAAAGGAGTAATTAGTTATTATGGTCCTGCAGATATGGTATGGGCTGGGCAATTACCAGCCAATGCAGGCGTACTAAACAACAACGAAATTTACAATAATTATTTAGGTGGTTTGTATAAAGATGTACCCGAAAAGTTTAAAGAAATAAGTGCAACCCATCAAGCAAATATTGGAGCACCAGCCACACTAATGATACATGGCGAAATAGATCCGCTGGTTTTTCATGTGCATCCTGAGCATCTACAAAAAAGATTAAACGAGTTGCATGTGCCAAATTATTATCTAACATTTAATTATGCTACACATGGTTGCGATTATAGCTTACAAAGCCCAGCAGGTCAGGTTTGTACCTATGCTGTAGAAAGGTTTTTACAATCTGTTATTCAAAAATAATTTCGG
>JAYTGY010000184.1:0-2560 GCA_043733065.1 Ferruginibacter sp. | reverse complement strand
GGCCTGCTTTGCAATGTAAGTACAAGCCCCATTATAAAACCAGTAATGCCAACAAGAGGCAATGATTTATAGCCAATGATGTAACATTGTTTTACAAATTCTTTAATCTCATATGGAGGTGTAATCAACTCTGTAAAAAATCGCCCTGCAAATTTTGTTGCATGGCCAGCATCATAAAAAGTATTTTTTAAATTAGCAATCAACATATAATTTTTTTATTGATTACTCAATGTAGAAAGCGAAGAGTATTCAATGTTTTAATACGCATAAACGCAGATTTTATGCCCATTAATTGATAACTAATAATATTTTTTAAAGAAATATTTGGCAATAAATCATTTAGGAAATCATTGTAAATTTTATGAAAGAAGGCTTCACAACTTTCACAAAATGTAAATATCTCTTTGCCTTTTTCTTCAGAAACATTTTCAATTTTAGTTTCGGTTATTTCTTCTATTAAATTATTAAAATCAACAAATGATTTAGAAATTTTTAAATTATTCATTTCTGCCTTCAACTCATTTGCATATTGATTGCTCTCCATGGCAAATGATTGCATAGCATTTCTTAGATTTTCATTATCTATTTCATCTGCTATCATTTCTACCTTGCCGGAAAGCTGTTTCAAAAATGAAATGATAGCACCAAATTTATCTTCTATTTTAATATAATTGTATTCCATAAAAAAAAATGAGCACCAAATTTTTAATGTTATTTATTATGTATTTTTTTTGCTAAAGCGCACAGCTAAAAAAACAATTAACGAAATAATGGCAACTACCATAAATATACCAACTCCCATTCCTGCTTTAAATATACCTTCAATAGCCCTACATGAAGTAAAAAATACAATGCAAAAAACAAAAAAAGTGAAGAGTTGTAAAGAAATATTTTTCATAATGATCTTACATTGGTTTTAATTCGTTTATTTAAATTATTTTTTTGTAAAAAAAATGATGTGTGTTTGAAAAAATTGGTTGCTATTTGTATTAGGTTTTACTGAATAGATATCATACTTCTTTAAATTTATAGCACTGCTATTTTCAATTCCGCTATTGCTTATTTTTAAAGGTGCGCTTTGAGTATTTTCAGCTTTTTTATTTTCTAATCCAGTAATATTTGTAATAGGATATGTAAATAGTAGTACTATCAAAACCAAATTAAATATGTTAGTAAGATTATTTTTTACGAAATTTTTCATATAATTTATGATTTTCAATTGTTAAAATACTAAAACAAAGATGAATTGAAAACAGGTAAATTATATTACATAACTTCAACAAAAATTTACATCATTCACATATTTGCATAAAAAAACGCTCCAGTATTGTAGCGTTTTTTAACTAAAAAACCACGAAACCTACTTTTTTGCTGCTTCGTTTTCAGCACCTTTTGTGCCTGCTCTATGCGTTGCTTTTATGGTTGCAAATCGTACTTTTAATAAAGCAATCTGCCTGTTATCAGAACCTGCCAAATCTTTTTCTACTGCATTCTTTCTTGTATCTAAAGCCTCGTACAATACTTTTATTTCGTCCCAATCTTCACGAGTATATTCATTTTTATTGTCTGCTACTGTATTTACAAAATTTTTATAAATACTATAAATATTTTGTGCAGTTACAAATTCAAATTTCATGTCGTCTCCAATCTTTCCCTCTCCAAATAACCTGTTTCTCAAAACCTGCCTATAATCTGGGCCAGCAGATGTTATTGTATTATTCTGATTTATTTCGTTCTGTAATTTACCTTCTGTTTCTTTAAGTTTGATATTAGAAGTTGCTTCTTGCTCTTTCAATTTTGCTTCATAATTTGCTTTTAAGGTTGTGTACCTTGCTTTACTTGCTTCTAATTTTTCTTTGTCTGAGGCATCAAGCGTAGCCATCGATTTTTCTGCTTGCATTGCACGCATTTGGTATCCTTCATCTAACGAAGACCAATTACCTACAGTATATATTGGAGTAGCTTTTTCTACTGAATCCACATACATATTTAAGTTTACCACATCTTGCTTAGCAGCATCATTTTCAGAATTTTTACATGATACAAATCCTGTTATCATTAGCATGCCAATAAGTATTACATTTATTTTTTTCATTTTTTTATTATTGATGAGTGAAATTGATTTATTTTTTTTTAGTAAATTATTTAATTATGCTTCATCTTTTATAGTTTGTACTAAACTTATACCTGCTATAAAAAATATTGAACCGAGTATAGCATAAGTAATCATTACTCTGTAATCTGTTTTACCACCACCATTGTTTGCAAATATAACGGCCGTATATATGAGAGCTGCAATACCTAGTACAGTAAGTATGGCACCAAAAATTCTTTTTATATTCATAACTATTTTTTTAAAGCTAAAATTATTGTTATTGGTTACACTTTAATGTTAGAAATGGAATTAAGCAAACCAAATGCTTTGAGCAACCAAATGATTAGTACTATAACCACTACAACATTTAATATAGTTTTTATTTTTCTATCCATGGGTATGTAGGTGTTTACTAGCCAAAGTAACACTCCCACTACAATTAAGACAATAACAATAGTAAGTAAA
>JAYTGY010000183.1:0-4814 GCA_043733065.1 Ferruginibacter sp. | reverse complement strand
ACCGCATGGACAGGGGTTCATAGAGGCAATGAGCATAAAACTTGCAGGAAAATCCAATGCTACTTTTGCACGGCTTATGGTAACTTTTCTTTCTTCCATTGGTTGGCGCATTACTTCCAATACTGTTCTTTTAAACTCTGGCAATTCATCTAAAAATAATACGCCATTGTGAGCTAAAGAAATTTCTCCGGGTTGTGGATTGCCACCGCCTCCTACTAATGCTACATCAGAAATTGTGTGATGCGGTGAACGGAATGGACGCTTACTTACTATCGTTGCATTCTCTGGAAGTTTTCCAGCAACGCTATGTATTTTCGTTGTCTCTAATGCTTCGTGCAAGGTGAGGGGTGGTAAAATAGTAGGCAATCTTTTTGCGAGCATTGTTTTACCAGCACCTGGTGGGCCAATTAAAATGGCATTGTGCCCACCTGCAGCTGCAATCTCTAATGCACGTTTAATATTTTCTTGTCCTTTTACATCGCAAAAATCTATTTCAAAATCGCTCTGTGCATTGGCGAACTCAGCACGAGTATCTACCACTGTTTGTACAAGTGATTTTTCATCTTTAAAAAAATCGATTACTTCATTTAAATGTGTTACACCAAATACTTTTAAGTTGTTTACCATGGCGGCTTCACGAGCATTAGCTGCCGGTAATATTAAACCTTCAAAACCTTCTTTGCGTGCTTGTATGGCAATGGGCAATGCGCCTTTTATTGGTCGCACTTCGCCATCTAAACTTAGCTCACCCATTATTACAAATTTTTCTAACCGCTCTGGGTTTTCTATTTGTTCTGTTGCGCCAAGTGTACCAATGGCAATGGGTAAGTCAAATGCTGTTCCTGTTTTTCTAATATCGGCAGGTGCAAGATTTACCACCAACTTTGTGCGTGGCATGTAATAGTGATTACTTTTAATAGCACTCTCTACACGCTGCAAACTTTCTTTTACTGCATTGTCTGGCAAGCCTACAATAAAATAATGTTGCCCTTGGTTGGTTACATTTACTTCTACTGTTATGGTAATGGCTTCTACTCCATACACAGCGCTACCAAAGGTTTTTACGAGCATGCTAGTTTTGTTTTTATTTGAAGATAATGATTTATAGAATGATGTGCAAAATTTTTAAAACAATACGATAAAAATAATTTGTGCACACAATCCAAGAAGCCATTAAAATACGCTTGTCGAGCATTTGCTACGTTTACCTACACAGGTAATATATTAATGTAACATGAGCATATTTTAAAGTATAGTTTAAAGAATAAATTTATTGCTTTTTTTTATGTTTAGTAAAATGAATAAATTTATCATACTTACAATTTTTTAAATTATTTTATTTAATTAATTGTTAATAAATATCTTATACAATATTTATTAATTAATTTTTTTAATGTATTTATTTATAACCTGCCAAATGTAGCTAATTTTACCTACATTTGGCAGGTTATAATTTTTGAATTATGGAAATAATTGGGAGAAATAATGAAAAAAACATACTGCTAGATTCACTTTCATCTACACAATCAGAAATGATTGCTGTATATGGAAGACGACGTGTAGGCAAAACATTTTTGATAGAAAGTGTTTTTGAAAATAAAATTTGCTTTAGTATATCAGGCATACATAAGGGAAGTATGAAAGACCAATTAAATGAATTTTCGAAAACATTATTTCCCAAAAAGAAAGATCAACAAATAATTACAAATTGGTTTGATGCATTCGATTTATTGGAAGCACATGTAGAGGCTATTAAAGGAAAACAAAAGAAAGTAATATTTATAGATGAGTTGCCATGGTTAGATACGCCAAAGTCTAAATTCATTGCTGCTTTTGAGCATTTTTGGAACACATGGGCAAGCAAACGAACAGATATAATTTTAGTAATATGCGGCTCCGCTGCAAGTTGGATGATAAAAAAAATACTGAATAGCAAAGGTGGCCTGCACAACCGAGTAACAATGCGCATAAGACTCCTACCCTTTAATTTGGACGAAACGGAGCAATACTTAAAAGCAAAAAATATCCGATTAAACCGCTACGACTTGTGCCAATTGTATATGAGTATAGGCGGCATTCCTTTTTATTTAAAACAAATACAAAGAGGCGAAAGTGTAATACAAAATATAGAACGTATTTGTTTTACAAAAGATGGTTTATTACATGCAGAATTTGATAATTTATATCGTGCACTTTTTAATAATGCAGCAAAGCATATTGCAATAATAAATGCATTGGCAGACAGTCCGCAGGGGTTAAATAGAAATAACATTATAAAAAACAGTAAGTTTGAAAGTGGCGGTGGTGTATCAGAGGTTTTGAATGAATTATTAGAATCGGGTTTTATAACTGAAATACCTGCACAAAATACTACAACAAAAAATAATATTTATCGACTTATAGATGAATACTCTCTTTTTTATTTAAAATTTATACAGCAAAACAAATTTGCGGGAGCGGGCGCCTGGGCAAGCTTAAGCAAAACACAAAGTTATACAACCTGGTGTGGCTATGCATTTGAAAATATTTGTTTTAAGCATACCAATGCTATAAAAAAAGCATTGGGCATAGCTGCTGTTTATACAAATATTTTTAGTTGGCACAATAGCAAAGCGCAAATAGATATGCTGCTCGATAGAGAAGACCGATGTATAAATATTTGCGAAATAAAATACTATAAAAGCGAATTTGAAATAACCAAAAGTTATGAAGCAAAGCTAAGAGCAAAAATAGAGGCTTACCAACACGATACCAACACGAATAAAAATTTATTTCTCACTTTTATTACAAGTAGAGGGTTAAAAGAAAATATGTATAAAACAAGCTTGGCAGAAAACGTACTTACGCTAGATGATTTATTTTATGCTGGAGAATAATTTATCAACTTTTATTGAATTAAGTTAAAAGGTGATTTTTTTATATTTTATTTATATCTGTGAAAGCCTTTTCTATATTGATTATAATCATATATTTAAAAATTTATATTTTATATAACCTGCCAAATCTTGGTTTTTATAGATACATTTGGCAACTTATAATTTTTTAAAATCTTTAAAAATAAGATTCGCTAAACAGAAAATTGCTTTTCTAACGAAGAAGACTTAAGTAAAAGTTTACACTAGTTTTTTAAATGAATATATTTTAAAATTAGATAAAATAAAACCGAAGCTTATAAAAAGATTGTAAAAAAAGATTACTAAGATGTTGATAAAAGTATTATCTCCGTATAAATAATTTTTCATTTTCTTTGCAGTCATGTCAATCTACTTTACATCGCTCAACAGCGGCAGCAATGGTAATTGCTATTATATTGGTAACGATACGGAAGCCGTATTGATAGATGCGGGCTTAAGTTGCAGAGAAACGGAAAGGCGCATGAAACGCCTTGGTTTAAACATGCAACATGTAAAAGCAATTTTTGTAAGCCACGAGCATATAGACCATGTACGTGGGCTTGCAGGCATTGCAGATAAGTATACAATAACAGTGTATGTAACAGCTGCTACACAAAAGGGTTGTTATCATTTAAAAGCGGAGCATGCCATTTCTTTTACCGCTCACGAGCCAGTAAACATAGGCGCACTAAGCATTACAGCCTTTCCCAAATTTCATGATGCGGCAGATCCACATAGTTTTATTATTACTTGCAATGAAATTACTATTGGCGTATTTACAGATATTGGTAAGCCATGCGAAAATGTAATTTCTTATTTTAAACAATGCCATGCTGTATTTTTAGAAGCCAATTATGATACCAATATGTTGGCTAATGGAAATTATCCTACATTTTTAAAACAAAGAATAAGTGGAGGCGATGGTCATTTGAGTAATGCAGAAGCACTCGAAATTTTTGCAAAACATAAGCCTACATTTATGAGTTATTTGTTATTGGCACATTTATCTAAGGATAATAATGACTCTACATTGGTACAACAATTATTTGAAGAAATAGCTGGTGATGTAAATGTGATGGTGGCGAGTAGGTATGAGGAAATGGGGGTGATGAGTATTGGGATTACAAAAACTATAGCCACTAAAATAAAAAGGAAATTAGTTGTAGAAAACTCTGCGCAAATGAGTATGTTTTAAATTTTTTCCAGCATCCCCACAACCCCCTCCTTCTTCAAAATTAAATAACCCAATCTATCATTACTGATACCTTCTTTTAATTGATAACTAAAACTTAGTTGGTCGTCTATTACAGAAGTTTCAAAATAATTGAAACAAATATTTGGGTGCTTTTTTAATTCATCGCCTATTTCGTATAAATGTGTGGAGAGAATAAAAATAGAATTTTTAATTTTTAGTAACCCCTCAATCACAGTGCTGCTGCACTTCATAGCATCTTGTACATTTGTACCCTTAAATAATTCATCAATCAATATCAACCATTTTTTGCCATTGGTTACTTTTTGCACAGTGGCTTTTATACGTTGCACTTCGTTAAAAAAATAACTTTCGCCTTTGGCAATATTGTCTATCACATTTATATTGCTGAGTATGCCATCGAAAAAACTAAGTTGCATATTTTGTGCAGGTACACCCATGCCTGTATGAGCCAAATATACTGCCGTGCCACATGCTTTTATGAATGTACTTTTGCCAGCCATATTTGCACCAGTAAGAAATAAAAAATTTGTAGCTTGGTTTAGCGTAACATTATAGGAAACTGGCGCCTCCAATAAAAGATGATACAAATCTTTTGCCTGTACATTGGGTAAACTATCGTCTATAAATTTTGGTAAGGCAAGGTTGTATTTATCTACAGCTATTGCCATACTATACCATGCATCTAGTTTGCTAAAAATAATTAT
>JAYTGY010000182.1:0-5664 GCA_043733065.1 Ferruginibacter sp. | reverse complement strand
ATGTTACTTATGAGATTCTTAATCCAACCGATAAAAAATATAGAGACGAAAATAATAATATTGATATTGATAAAATAGAAGAAGATTTTGTATCAAGACTTAGCAATAAAAAGTATGACCTTATAGCTTGCGACTATAATTTAGGCGATGAATTTTACTTTGGTACGGATATAATTAAAAAATACAGAGTGCGTGATAGAAAATTCATTGCGGTAATATATTCTGCAGATTTAAAAGAAATTGTCAGACAAATTATGAAATCTCATAATCCTAAAGAAATGGACAACAGTTTATCTAAAATTACAGGTCTTGTAACTTCAAATATTAGTAGATTTTTTAGTAAGACGAATAATTTAATGGACGACTTGACCCCTTTGCTTTATAATACTCCTTTAGAAAAGCATATCGAACAAACTTTGATTAACTATCAAAATCTACCATTATCTCATGGTTTTAATTCAGCGATTGGCATGACTTTTAAAGAAATAGCTAACCATATAAAACAAGATACAGATCAAGGCAAAAGATTTTCGGAAGAGGTAGTTGAAAGGGGTATAATTCATTTAATAGATTTAAATAAATGAAAGATATAATTTCAATCTATTCAGGAGAGGAGGATTTAATTTTTCTTATCCCACTTATTACTTTCTTAAAGAATTTGTTTAATGAAAAAATAGAAATATATGAATTAGATACTTCTATAGAATCACATACGTTAGCTCAAATAGGATTAAAAAAATCAAAACCTAATACTTTAATAATTATTTTATGCCATGGGGGATCAAATTACATACTTGGCAATAAAAATATTGTGGAACTAAATGTTGACACTGATTATTATGAACTTTTAAGTGGAAAGAATATTGATATAATTGAAAATAAAAAGTTATTATGTTTATCCTGTAATTCAAAAGAAGGCCTAGGTAATTTGGTAATTAATAACGGAGGGTTAGGTTTAATTGGTTTTGGGGACATAATGTTTGATGACCCATTACGTATAAAAAAAGAAGGATTTGCTAATAAAGAAGTTCAAGAAGTTTCTAAATCAATAATGGTAAGCATATTATCAGAAACGATTGAAATTTGCTTTAACACAAATGCATCTATCAAGAACTTTGTAAATTATTTCAAGCTAATCACAAATAAACATTGTGATAAAATATTACTTGAAAATAAAGGGAATACTACATACTTGAGAGCCGCAAATTTCTTATGGAATTTGAAACATGAAATTTGCTACTTTGGAGACGGCAATATTTTAATATTTGATTAATCATCCATCCCTCCCCTCCACAAACTTTCCCCCATCAAAAACTCATCTACTTTTCTTGCGAATTCACGGTCTTCGCTTATGGTGCATTTTCCAAAGCCTAAAAATTAACACTCAATTTTAATTGTCCATCAAGCCCGTCTGTTATTATTCTTATTAAAGTGGAGAGCCTAATATCGCTATTGTTATTTTCAATTCTCGATATGTAATTTTTTGTAGTGCCACATTTTTGTGCTAGCTGTTCTTGGGTCAAGTTTTTTTTCTTTCTTGCATCTTCAAGCATTACGCCAAGTTTAAAAGTTTGAAACCCTTGTTCGTAAGCATCTCTTTTCTTAGTGCCTGGTTTTCCATATTTTTTGTCAATATGGTCGTCCCAAGAAACTATTTTATTATTCGATATTTTTTCTATTCCCTTTTTCAAGTCAGGAAGCCCAACTTTTTTAAAAACCCTTTTTGCTTTTTCAACTTTCTTAGGGAAAAGTACAAGCTTATCTAAACCATTCAACTTTTTGTCAATAATAACTTTTGGCACTTTACTGGTATTTGAAGATGCTTTCTTTTTCATATATTAAATTTACTTTTTTCTTTTAATAAAAAATAATTTGCTTCATTTTTAATAGGCTTGTGGCGAAAGAATTTAATTAGATTTCTTTAAGAAAACTTTGTAAATTTATGTAAGGAAAAATAACAAAAACATGGGACACATAAAAGAACCAATAGGAGTTGACTTTATAATTAAAAGTGACCCTTTAACAGACAAAGAAAGAAAAGCAATTAGTGAATTTATCTCTAATTACAAGAAAACTGAAAAACAAAAGACAGTAAAAAAAGCTACTACAAAAAAGAAACTTGCATTAGCCTAAAGGAAGGTCATGTACATACAATAATGTATTAAAACATATTGAAGTGATGTCGATATCGAATCTTCTTCAACATTGCCTCACCCCATCCTTCCCTTCCAACAAACTTTCTCCCATCAAAAACTCATCTACTTTTCTGGCGCATTCACGCCCTTCGCTTATGGCCCATACAACTAGTGATTGTCCACGGCGCATATCACCAGCGGTAAATATTTTTGCAATATTGGTTTGGTAATCTTTTTCGGTGGCTTTTACATTACCTCTGTCGTCTAGCTCTATTTCTAATTGTGTAAGCAATCCTTCTTTTTGCGGGTGCACAAAACCCATGGCTAGCAATGCGAGTTCGCAAGGTATTTCTCTTTCGGTATTTGCTCTTTCTACAAAACTTGCGGGCTTACCTTCTTCGGTTATTTTCCATTCGAGGTCCACAATTTTTAAGGCTTTTAGGTTTCCTTTTTTATCGGCTACAAATTCTTTTGTGGCGGTTGCCCATTGTCTGTTGGCACCTTCTTCGTGTGAGGATGTTGTTTTTAAAATCATTGGGTATTGCGGCCAAGGCATGTAAGCCGTTCTGCTGGTTGGTGGTGTTGGCATCAATTCAAATTGTGTTACGCTTGTTGCGTTTTGCCTGTTAGATGTTCCTACACAATCGCTACCAGTATCGCCACCTCCAATTACAACTACGTTTTTATTCGTGGCCAAAATCCCTTCTCCCTCTACATCGCAGATGGAGAGGGCAGGGGTGAGGCGTTTATTTTGTTGTGTTAAAAATTCCATCGCAAAGTGCACGCCTTTTATTTCTCTGCCAGTAATATTTAAATCTCTCGGTATGGTAGAGCCGCCTGCTAAAACGATGGCATCGTATTCTCTTAATAAATCTGTAATAGAAAGGTCAACACCAACATTTGCATTGTAAGTAAATACAATGCCTTCTTCTTCCATAAATTTTATGCGTCTATCTATCACCCATTTTTCTAATTTAAAATCGGGAATACCATAGCGCAATAAACCACCTGGTAAATCATCTCTTTCAAAAACTACTATAACATGCCCAGCATAATTTAATTGTGCGGCGGCGGCTAGTCCTGCGGGACCACTACCTATCACTGCTATTTTTTTACCTGTGCGTACAATGTTTTTTTGAGGTTGTACAAAGCCTTTGTCAAATGCTATTTCAATAATATGTTTTTCTATTTCTTCAATGGCTATAGCAGGTTGGTTTATGCCTAGCACGCATGCACTCTCGCATGGCGCAGGGCATATGCGCCCCGTAAACTCTGGAAAATTATTGGTAGAGCTTAAAATGTCGTAAGCATTTTTCCATTCTTTTTTATACACGGCATCGTTAAACTCTGGTATTATATTTCCCAGCGGACAACCATTGTGGCAAAAGGGTACGCCGCAGTTCATGCACCTTCCAGATTGTTCGTTTAGTTTTTCATCTGTGTATGGTAGCACGAATTCTTTATAGTCATTAAGTCGCTCTTCCACTTTTCTTTTTTGTGGAAGCTCTCGTGTGTGTTGTAGGAAGCCTGTTGTGTTGCCCATAATTTTTTATTTTAACACATAGAATTATAGGCACATAGTTTCACAAAGATTTTCTATTGTGTTTCTGTGATTCTACTGTGCCTATGTGTTTATTTTTTATCACATAGAAGGATAGGCACATAGGTTCAAATAGATTTTTTACTATGTGTTTCTATGATTCTATTGTGCCTATGTGTTTTATTTTTTACCACATAGAAACATAGGCACATAGGTTCACATAGGTTTTTTTACTATTGTGTCTCTATGATTCTATTGTGCCTATGTGTTTATTTTTTACCTCATAGAAGCATAGGCACATAGGTTCACATAGGTTTTTTACTTTTGTGTCTCTATGATTCTATTGTGCCTATGTGTTTAATTTCTCACCACATAGTATCATAGTCACATAGGTTCACATAGGTTTTTTACTATTGTGTTTCTATGATTCTACTGTGCCTATGTGTTTAGATTTTAGGTAATGCCCTATAATATTCATTCACCAAAGTTTTTTGTCCTTCCTTAAAAATATTTGTACAATTAAAATTTATTAAAACACCCTTTGGTTTTTTTAATAGTTTCATATAAGTAAGAACTTGTGCTTGATGTACTGGTAACAAACCATCTATCGCTTTCAATTCTACTAATATTAAATCCTCAACCAATACATCTAATCTTAAATCCGCGTCTAATTGTAATCCTTTATATTCAATAGGAACCCATAATTGTGTTTTATGTTCTATATTTTGTAGAGCCAACTCTCTAATAAAACATTTCTCAAAAACACTTTCTAATAATCCTGGCCCAAGTTCTTTGTGTACTTCAATTGCGCATCCGATAATTTTGAATGTTAATTCGTCAAGGTACTTTTGTGTAATACTCATAAGTAGTAAATTTTTTGTGATTAAAATATTTACTACAAACTTAATAATTTCACCACATAGAAGCATAGGCACATAGTTTCACATAGGGTTTTTACTATGTGTTTCTATGATTCTACTGTGCCTATCCACGCAGTTGCGGGACAAGTTGTGTTTAATTTTTTACCACATAGAATCATAGCCACATATGTTCACATAGGTTTACTATTGTGTTCTATGATCCTATTGTGCCTGTGTGTTTAAAATTCTTCTTCCCTTCCAAAACCTTCTTATAATCTTTCGGAAAAACTTTTACAAAATGCTGCAATTGATTTTCAAAATCGTTCAACACAAATTTTGCTACCGTACTTTTTGTATAATTAAAATGCTGTTCAATCATGCCTTGCAAAAATGTTGTATCATCATCGGATAGCGGATCTATATCTACCATTTCTTTGTTGCATGCATTTGCAAACTCATGTTGCACATCATATATGTATGCAATACCACCACTCATGCCTGCGGCAAAATTTCTGCCTGTGGCGCCGAGTATGACAACATTGCCACCGGTCATGTATTCGCAGCCATGGTCGCCAACGCCTTCTACTACTACATTTGCGCCGCTATTGCGTACAGCAAAACGTTCGCCAGCTTTGCCTCTTATAAATGCATAACCACTGGTAGCACCATAAAAAGCCACGTTACCAATAATGCTATTTTCCTCTGGTACAAAACCCGCATCCGCAGATGGATACACAATTAATTTTGCTCCGCTCAGCCCTTTTCCAAAATAATCATTGGCATCGCCTTCTAATTCCAATGTTATTCCTTTTGTATTAAACGCACCAAAACTTTGCCCCGCTGTTCCATTAAATTTTACATGAATCGTATCATCGGGCAAACCATCTGCCTTATACAATTTTGTAATTTCATTAGATAAAATTGTACCAACAGTTCTATTCGTGTTTTTAATATTAAATGATGCAGTTGTTTTTTCTTTTTTTTCTAAAGATGATTTTGCTGCGGCTAGCAATTGCCAATCCAACACATTTTCCAATTCATGGTCTTGCTTTTCTGTATTGTACAAGTTTGTAAATGCAGATTGTTTAAAAAGTATCGGCGACAAATCAAGTTTACTATATTTCCAATG
>JAYTGY010000181.1:0-1501 GCA_043733065.1 Ferruginibacter sp. | reverse complement strand
TTGGGATCTACTAATCCATGTGCAGGTGTAACTGTAGCTGTTACTACAACACAAGTAGTTCCTACAATTGGCAATGCTGATGGAAGCATAACTGCAACTGCAACTGGCGGTACAGGATTTACTTACAGTATAAATAATGGCGCATTTCAAGCGAATGGTACATTTAGTAATCTTGCTGCTGGTTCATATACAATTACAGCAAAAAATTCTAATGGCTGCTTAGGCTCGTTGGTTGTTACACTCGTAGCTAGTGACCCATGTTTAGGAGTTGTTGTTACAGTATCAACAACACAAGTAGATCCAACAACTGGTTTAGCAAACGGAAGTATAACTGCTACTGCAACTGGTGGTATTGGTTTTACATATAGTTTAAATAATGGAGCTTACCAAGCAAGTGGTACTTTTATTGGTCTTGCAGCTGGTACTTATACAATAACTGCAAAAAGTACAATAGGTTGCTTAGGTACAAAAGCTGTAACACTAACGGCAGTTAATCCATGTACTAATGTGAATATTGTAATAAACCAAGTTGTAGTAAATAATATTCCTTGTCTTACTACAAATAGCGGAAGCATTACCATTACTGCTACAGGCTCTACCGGATTTACATTCAATAGCAATGGTGGGACTTACCAAGGAAGTAATATTTTTTCTGCATTAGCAGCGGGTACATATTTAATTGGAGCAAAAGATGCTAATGGTTGTACAAATACAAAATCAATTGTTGTTGGTTTAGTTGCACAAGGTCCAACTTTTGCACCTGTACGTTCATTAATAACTGCAAAATGTGGAGGTGGTGGTTGTCACTTAAATGGTCAAACTACTGCTGGGTATAATTTTGATGCAGATTGTAGTATCGTTACAAAATGGAGTCAGATAAATGGCTCATGCGTAACTGGCACATTAGTAAGAATGCCGCTTGCGCCTTTACCTGCGCTTACTGCTGCAGAAAAAACAATAATTACCAATTGGGTAAATGCTGGGCATAGATATACAGATTAAAATATTTTATTGAAAAGTAAACCGTAAAATAAATGAGCGATAACGTTGAGAAATGTTATCGTTTTTTTATATCTAAATTTTAAATTATTATGATGCACTCAACTAAATTTTCAACCATTTAGGCAAATAAAATTACTGGATAAAAAATAATATTTTAAACATACATGCAATACAAGAAACGGAGGAAGACTAAAACTTTGGAGTCAATTTATTCCGATAATAAATATAAATGATTTTTAAAATGCCTTAAACACCTCTGATAGTATCTCTAAAATAGCCAGAGTAAATTCTTGTGTAAGCGTATAAATTTGAACTATACAAATGTATAAATAGTTTAATCAACGATTTTATAAATGGTAATAAATTTTAAAAATATTAGGTAGTAAAAAACATAAATCGATATTATATCTCCAATCTGTGAATAATATAACTCTTTCTTTTAATTGTGTAATGCACATCAATAAAATCTAAATCACCTTTGCAGGGTAAAAATAATTAA
>JAYTGY010000180.1:0-10919 GCA_043733065.1 Ferruginibacter sp. | reverse complement strand
CTAATACTTTTTAGTTTATTGTATATTTAAAATTAGAAAATGATAACTGCAAATGATGTTGTAGCGCACATGATAGAAAACGATTTGTTTAGCCAATGGTTGGGCATATCTGTTTTAGATATAAATGACGGCTATAGTAAAATACAAATGACAGTACGCCCCGAAATGATAAATGGATTGGGCACGGTGCATGGCGGCATTGCATTTTCATTTGCTGATAGTGCATTTGCATTTGCTTGTAACAACAGAAATGTTTTATCGGTGGCTTTAGATACATCTATAAATTTTATTAAACCGATTTTTATAGGAGACGTATTAACTGCCCAGGCGAAAGAAATACACAATGGAAGAAGTACAGGATTGTATCATATTACAATTACAAATCAAGATAATTATATAGTTGCTCTTTTTAAAGGAACTTGTTTTAGAACAGAAAAATTATTGATAAACACAGGAACGAAAAGTTTGTAATTCGTTCACATAATTAGAGTGTTTGCAAACCCATAAGGTTTCTTTATAGCCTAATTAAATTCTAGAATCTTTGATAAAAGCTTATAGGTTTTTAAACAAAGTTCAACTTAAATCATTCTTTAAAACGAGGTATAAGAATTTATAATTCGCTTAAGCAATTAGAGTGTTTGCAAACCTATAAAGTTTAAGCATTGGCTAACTAAATTCTAGTATCTTTGACAAAACCTTATAGGTTTTTAAACAAAGCCCAACCACTTAAAAAATCATTCCTCAACAATAACAGCGTTCTTCAAATAAATAGTCTGAGAATGATATTCAATAAACCCTCTCATTCCACCAAACCATTCTAAAAGTTCAATAGTGATAGCCTCTTTGGGTTCTTTATTTAAAAACGAATTGTATGAACTCCATTTCCAATCTTCCATATTTTTACAATAACCATGATGAACTGAGTTTTTGTGAATATAAAATGCAGTTGCACCAAATTGGGCATCATGATCTACTAAAACCCTTCTCAAATAATCTATAAAAAGTGCGCCTTTTCTATTGTTTACTTTATTAAAAGATTTGGTATAGCTGTTTAATAAATTAGAAAAGCATTGCATCAAAAAATCGGGCACATTATCTGGTTCAAGTTCTGCTCCCTTTTTTAAATTTGAAAAGTGTTCGTTTATTGATTCAATACTTTTTTTATTCTTATCATAAAATGAAAATGATTTGGAAGTAAGGTCCAGGTATAAATATCTGCTATGGGTAAAATGTAATTTTTAAATTTTTGTAGAAAGTATCTATAATTTTCATCTGATTTAAATAGTTTTTCATCTCCCACAGCACGGCTGTATATGTGATAGATTTTATCGGGTATTAAATCTTGATGATACTTTTTTGGCATAACTAAAAGTAACAAATTATATTTATTTGTTTGGCTTCTTTTTAAAAACCTATAAGGTTTTGTTGAATGTTTTTAAATTGAAGGTCTTTTATAAAACCTTATAGGTTTGCGAGCACTTCAATTCTTTAACGTTTAAAAATGGGGCTAAAATTAGAATGCATTTAGATAAATATTGAGGCTAAATAACATTCTTATTAAATAAAGTGCTTCTAGAAAACCTATAAGGTTTTATTGGGCTTCTGTAAAACTAAGGCTTTCTGTAAAAACCTTATAGGTTTACGAACGCTTCAATTCTTTAAAGTAAAAATGGGCGCTTCAAAAAAATATTTTAGGTTTGTACAAATAATATTTTCATGATTTATTCCTTCAACAATTTCATTCCTGTAATACACCCATCTTCATACGCACACCCACAAGCCACCATTACTGGCAACGTAATCATTGGAAAAAATTGTTACATAGGCCCAGGTGCTGCGTTGCGTGGAGATTGGGGGCAAATAATTTTAGAAGATGGTTGCAATGTGCAAGAAAACTGTACGGTACATATGTTCCCTGGTGTAACCGTTTTATTGCAAGCTGGTGCGCATATTGGGCATGGTGCCATTATACATGGAGCAACCATTGGCAAAAATTGTTTGGTAGGTATGAATGCTGTTATTATGGATAATGTTGTGTTAGGTGATGAATGTATTGTAGGTGCTTTAAGTTTTATAAAAGCAGATTCGGTTTTTGAAAAACGAAGTTTAATTATAGGCAACCCTGCACAAAAAATAAAAGAAGTGAGTGATGATATGATAGCATGGAAAACGAAAGGAACAGAATTGTATCAACAACTTCCACAACAAATGCATGAGCATTGTAAACCTTGTGAACCGCTTACAGAAATAGAAGCCAATAGACCAACAATGGAAGCGTTGTACAAAACATGGAATGAGAACAAAAAGTAATTTATTATTTTCTCTTGTCTTGCCAAATTAATTTTTCATTCTTTTTTTCATCATGAAAAGTGGGTAATTTTCTATCGCCTTTACCTGTAAAACCTCCATCGGGATGTGCAATTATTTTACAGCTATCGTCGTATAAATCGCTAAAATTATCGCAGCATACACCAGGTACATAATAAACTATTTTGTTATTAAAAGTATAACTATAAATTTTATTTGGTGGATTTGTTACTGGCTCTGCTTTCATTTTTTCTATCATTGCTTTTATGCAAATAGGTAATGATGCTAATGAATCTGTCACAGGTATATTTGGCACTGCTTTGTTTACAGTTTCTGAAGAAACGTTTTCTTTTGCAGAAGATGTTTTTGAACACTTACAACCAAACATTGTTGCTATAAAAATTAATAAAATCATTTTCATAAGGGGTAAATTATACAGCAATTTAATACTAAAATTATTGTTGGTGAAAAAACGATTTAAACCGCAAAAAACCAAAACCAGCAATGCGCCTATCTTTTTGTATTTTTGCCACTTACTTATATATAACTAGTGGAACGTTCAAACTTTGTAGATCAGATAAATATTTTTTGCCGTAGCGGACATGGTGGTGCGGGGAGCAGGCATTTTTTGCGTAATAAACTTACGGCAGAAGGTGGGCCCGATGGTGGTGATGGCGGCCGTGGTGCGCATATTATTTTAAAAGGCAATACACAATTGTGGACATTGTTGCATCTTCGATATTTTAAAAATGTATTGGCGGTAGATGGTGGCAATGGCGAAGGCGGACAAAGAAGCGGCAAAACTGGTAAAGATATTATTATAGAAGTGCCGCTTGGTACAATTGCTAGAGATGCAGAAACGGGAGAGAAAGTTGCAGAAATTTTACACGATGGTGAAGAAGTAATTTTAGCAAAGGGTGGCAGAGGTGGTTTGGGAAATTATAATTTTAAAACATCTACAAACCAAGCGCCTGAGTATGCGCAACCTGGCGAGCCTGGTGTAGAAGGTATAAAAACGCTTGAGCTTAAAGTATTGGCAGATGTGGGTTTGGTGGGTTTTCCAAATGCTGGTAAATCAACATTGCTATCTGTAATTACAGCTGCTAAACCAAAAATTGCAGACTATGCTTTTACTACGCTCGTACCACAACTTGGTATGGTAGAATATAGAGATGGTAAAAGTTTTTGTATGGCAGATTTGCCTGGTATTATTGAAGGTGCATCGGAAGGTAAAGGGTTGGGCCATCGTTTTCTTCGTCATATAGAGCGCAATTCTATTTTACTTTTTCTTATACCTGCCGATAGCAACGACCATAAAAAAGAATTTGAAATTCTGCGTAATGAACTAGAGGCGTACAATCCCGAAATGTTGCAAAAAGATTTTGTGATAGCGATAAGCAAATCGGATATGCTAGATGATGAATTGAAAGAAGCTATTAAAAAAGAATTGCCAACAAATATTCCTTCTATATTTATATCATCGCTTACGAATTATAATTTGGTAGAGCTGAAAGATATGTTGTGGAGGTCGTTGAATGCACCCCAAAAAGATACGATGAAATAATTATTTATTTCATTTCTTCATTCATAAAGCACAGAGACACAGTTTGGTTTTTCTCTAACCGGTTTGTTTAGCACATTTCCCGTAAATTGCTCTACTAAAACGATCGCATGCCACAATCAAAAATTGCTGGAATAGGAATGTATGTTCCGCAAAATGTTGTTACCAATAATGACCTTACCGCTTATATAGATACCAGTGATGAATGGATACAAGAACGCACTGGTATTAAAGAGCGCAGGTACGCACACCGAACAGAAGAAACTACTACCACTATGGGCATAAAGGCCGCTGAGATTGCTATACAGCGTGCAGGCATTACCACAGATGATATAGATTTTATCATTTTTGCTACCATTTGTCCCGATTATTATTTTCCTGGTTGTGGGGTTTTGCTACAACGAGAAATGAAGATGAAAGAAATTGGTGCATTGGATATTCGTAACCAATGTAGCGGCTTTGTATATGCCATTTCTGTAGCAGACCAATTTATAAAAACTGGTATGTACAAAAACATTTTAGTGGTTGGTAGCGAAAAACATTCGTTCGGTTTAGACTTTAGTACACGTGGTAGAAATATTTCTGTAATATTTGGCGATGGCGCTGGTGCTGTCGTTTTGCAACCTACCGAAAAACAAGGCATACTTAGTACGCACTTGCATAGCGATGGAGAGAGTGCAGAGCTATTGGCGATGTTTAACCCTGGTACGCATGCCAACCATTGGGTAAAAGAACCTGTAGCAGATTTTGATGAAGCGGCAAGAGGCGAAATGTTTATGAGCCACGCCATGATTGATAATGCACAAAATTATCCAACAATGGATGGACAAGCCGTTTTTAAAAAAGCGGTGGTAAAATTTCCTGAAGTAATAATGGAAGCTTTGCAAAAAAATAATTTACAAACAAGCGATATAAATATGCTTATACCGCATCAAGCCAATTTACGCATTGCACAATTTGTACAACAAAAATTAAAATTGAGAGACGATCAAGTTTTTAATAACATAGATAAATTTGGCAACACAACTGCGGCATCTATTCCCATTGCATTGTGCGAAGCATGGGAAGCTGGCAAAATAAAAGATGATGATTTGGTTTGCTTGGCAGCGTTTGGTAGTGGGTTTACTTGGGGTAGTGTTTTGTTGAGGTGGTGAAAGCCCCCTAAATCCCCCCCAGGGGGACTTTTGTACTCTGACATTTTGGAATAATTTTAAAATATTGAAGTGTGTCTCCTCTCCTTTGGAGAGGCGAGGTGAGGTTTTTTAATCAGCAGAGAAGCCTTGATAAAGCTCTGGTGGCGACGCTCCGTTCAACAGTATAACTTTTTTCATCTTTTATTATGCAATCACAAAAACATTAACTTAACATATTTTGAAAAATAGAAATTTTATTGTTTTTATAAATCCGATTTCAGGTACAAAGGATAAAGCGAAGGCAAGAAATATTATTGAAAGAGAACTCACCGATAATAATTTCACTTATCAATTTTTACCTACAGAAAAATCTGGTAATTATTCTTTTTTAAAAACAAAAATTGAAACAGAAGCGATTACAGATATTATAATTTGTGGCGGAGATGGTACAGTAAATCAAGTATGCGCATATTTACAAAACATAAAAGTAAATGTTGGAATTATTCCCATGGGCTCTGGCAATGGTTTGGCTTTTACAGCTGGTATTCCAAAAACTCCACAAAAAGCAATGGATGTTATTATAAAAGGAAATGCAAGTTTTGTAGATGCTTTTTTTATAAATAACCAATTTGGTTGTCATAATATTGGAGTGGGTTTCGATGCTAAAATTGCACACGAATTTTCGGAAAGTAAAAAAAGAGGCCCAGCAACATATATAAAATTGGTAGCTAAAAATTATTTTAAAGCAAGGGCACATTCTTTTCAAATAAAAGTAAACGAAACACAATTAGATGTGAAAGCATTTTTTGTAACCGTCTCCAATAGTAATCAATTTGGAAACAGTCTCACCATTGCTCCAAAAGCTAGCCTCAATGATGGTTTGCTAGATGTGGTTATTGTAAAAAAGAGTAATAAGTTAGATGTCTTTTTTAAAATGATGAACCAATTAAAATTTGGGAAAGTAGTAAGCGAAAGCAATGATAAAAAAACGGTTCATTATTTTCAAACAAAAAAAATAATTATCTCAAACCCAGAGAAAGCTTTGATACATATAGACGGTGAGCCGGTAAAAGCCATAGAGAAAATGGAAATAGAAATTATTGAAAACGCATTTTTGTTAATACAACCATTAGTTATTTTTTAAGTAATCCAACTATTTTTTTTACTTCTTTTTGATTGGCTTCATTATTAAACGAGGCTATCACATCTCTTTTTTCTCTTGTAGATAAATGAAAATTTAATGCCGCTGTCTTTTCTTCTTTTTCTGCAGTATAAGAAAGTATAATTTTATTTATTTTTAATGCGGTATCATTTTTAAAGTATGCAAATTCGTCTTCATAATAATAATTTTGCATTTTAAACCAATTGTGCTGCATCATCGTTGCTGGTGTTACAATTACATCGGTTATAGAGTTAGATTCAAAAGGTTGTTGCCAATTATCTGTAGGTCTGTCTCTCATTTGAATAATTAAAACGCCGCTTGTGTTTTCTTTTATCCAATCTTTAAAATTATCAATAAAGCGCAGTGTGGTTTCTAGTCCAAAATTATCTCTAAGTCCCGCATCCATTACATCTATTACTGGATTACTCGGTAGCCACACATTTGGCAATACATATGGGAACGTTGCATTCATGCGCATAGCAGTAAGCAGGCGCAATTCCATTGGGTTTTGTTTTTCAAAAAGTGCTGCAAAGTCCACCGCATCGGGGCTAGTAGCCGTATCATTTTGTAAAGCAACTGGCTTCATCATAAAACTTATAGGCTGTGGACTAATCATAATTTTTCTAGCATCTGCTTTTATTACAGCATTAAAAATCATTAGCGGAACACGAGCATCAAACTCCAAGGATTTCAAATCTTTTAATTGTCTATTTAAAACTCCATCGGTATTTTCAGATAATTTTTTTTCAAAAGCATAGCCCCTATCTTTTACATAACTATTTTCTCCAATGGTAAACCGTTGCCCTGGCGCAAATAAATCTCTAGCCATTAGCGATGTAAATACAGGGTTTAATAAATCTTTAGAAATGTTATTAGTATATTTTTTATCATACAAATCATAACGAGCATGGCTATTTTGTGCTGCAAACAATTCTCTATAATACGAAGCTGCCAACATACCTCCGCTAGCACCACTAATAAGCATGGTTTTTTTCATAAGGTTGCCGGCACATAAACTATCGGTTTGCTGTAGCGCATTCATAGTAAAAACGGCACTTCGCAAACCACCGCCACTTACATTTATAAAAACCATTAGTGGTTTTTCTTCCACTTGTTTTGCTTTCCAGTTGTTTAAAATGGCAATCATATTTGCTTTGTCGGCATTTATTTTATTTGCTGTACATAGTTCTTGCAATGATTGTTTATTATAATTTGGGGTTTTTGTTTTATTGCTATAATTTAGCCCATAGGCTTTATTTCTTGGGTCAATAATATCATTTTGGTACAAAATATTTAATACAAAAATTATTATTATTACAGCTGGCAAACTCCAGCTTTGTAAGAAATAAGTAAGCGCTCCTATAAAGGCTATAAACAAGGCAAAGAAAATTAATATACTACACGCTGCCGGAATTTCAAATACTTTATACTCTTGCATAAGGCCTACAACCACTAGTAAAATGAAAGCTATTACAATTCCAATAATTGCTGACCAGTGATGCCTTTTAAAAATAGTGTCTAAAAAATCTTGTCTATAATGGTTTACATTTCTTACTTTCTTAAACTTAAACCCTTTTGACAGGTACCACCAAACTTTAAGCCCAAACTCATCTAGCTTATTATCTTTTACCGCAAATGATTTATTAAATATTTCCGTGTTGCTAATAATTGGTGCCATAGTGCGCTCTATTGTTTTAATTGCACCAAAAAAATATGCGAAAGAAAAAGCAATTAAAATAAATAAACCAAATGCAATTATGATAATTTCAAATAGAATAGTGGAAATGTTCATCAGCTCTTTATACTGATTAAACTGATACAGCTTAATAAAATAATAAATAATAAACGACAATGGCAGCAAACTGTTATTGATACAATATTTTAAAAATGGGCTTGATGTGGTAGCTAAAAATTTTAACCGTTTACTGTGTAAGATAAACGTGGTAATATGCCAGCACATAATAAAAACACCTAACGATAAGCCTGTAATAAAAGCCGCAAGCATATTTACCGATCCAAGATATTCTGGCGAAAAGAAAAGTGCATCTGCTCCAAAACTTTTCATAAAGCTACCTTGTGCAACAGAAAAAAGCACATACCAAAAAATAAGTAAGGTTTGGTATTTTCTAAAATGAAGAATAAATAATTGAATGGGTAGGGAATAAAACAAATTTTTGAAAAATAACTTCATGTTCTATTCTTTTTATTTTGATAAATTTACGACGTTGTAATTTTATCCAAGATAAACATTTTACAACTGCTGCGGTTTTAACAAATCTGTAGTGTTTTTTGTATATAAAATGGCAAACATTATTTGGGTAATGGTAAGCGTTGCCAGCAATAAATGAATCGGTTGTGCTGCTGCGGGCATATCGAGGTAATATAAAACAACACCTGTAGTCATACTACATAGCACAAGTAGTAGTATTTTTTGAACTGATTTTTTTAGTGCTACTACTTTTCTGCAATACCAAACAAGGTATATTGCCGAGGCTAATACCAACCAAGAAAAAGTACGATGTATTAAAAAAGCAATTGGTGTACTAGCAAGCCACGCTTCTCTTTGTTCAAAATGTAATACCTTGCTCACATCATCTACATACATACGAACCATAGTGCCCAATACACTTTGCACAAAAATTACAATTAACATCAAAACCAATGCACGTCGCATTTTTGTACCAGCGGTTTTTTTATTTAATCTTCCCGTTACAGCCATCATTAAAGCCAATTCTATTTGTGTAAGCACCAAAGCAAAAAATAGATGAACAGAAATACTGAGGTGAGCTAAATTTAATTTTACCACAATTGCGCCAAATAATCCCGTGAGAATAACTATAGTTAAAAATGCGACAGCTAATTTATAGGCTTTAGGATTTTCTGTTTTTCTTCCAAAAATTAATACAAGTTGAATAATAGCAAATACACCAAGCAAAACACCAAGGAGTCTATTCACATATTCAATCCATGTATGATAAACATTAAAGCTGTGGTCTATATCTTGTACTTTTAAATATTTTTCAAAGTCGGCAGGCAATTGCGATGCATCGGTTGGTGGTATCCAAAGCCCAAAACATTTTGGCCAATCGGGGCAGCCCATACCACTTTGTGTGGTGCGCACTACTCCACCAGCAATTATCACTAAAAATGTAAGTATAAATGTGGCTAATACCCACTTTTTTATAAAGCTCATATTAAAAAATAATTTTGCAAATTTACGAAACCTATGCTTATTATATCTATGATTGTAAGATATTTGTAAAACAATGTTACGACCTTATTTAGATAAAATCAAAACAGAAGCCGGTGTAGATGAAGCTGGAAGGGGTTGCTATGCCGGCCCCGTATTTGCTGCGGCAGTTATATTACCAAAAGATTTTTATCATCCATTGTTAAACGACAGTAAATTATTGTCTGAAAAAAGTAGGAATTTACTTCGCCCAATAATTGAAAAGGAAAGTATTTCTTTTGGAGTAGGCATTGTTTCAAACAAAGAAATAGATGAAATAAATATTTTACAAGCATCTTTTAAAGCCATGCATATTGCCGTATCTAATTTAAAAAAAACACCTGCCCATTTATTAATAGATGGAAATCGTTTTAAAGAATTTAAAAATATAAAACACACATGTATTATAAAGGGTGATAGTCTTTATGCATCAATAGCTGCAGCAAGCGTATTGGCAAAAACGTATAGGGATGATTATATGAATACACTACATGCCGAATTTAATTGTTATGGTTGGGATTGCAATAAAGGCTATGGTACCGCATTACACAGGGCGGCAATTAAAACTTATGGCTTATGTAAATACCATAGAATGAGTTTTAAAATTCTCCCGAAATAAATGTGTTTTACTTTTTTTAACATCTGCCACTTTAAACTTTTATTCTCGCTTATTGTCTATAATTTTATACACAATTTTTAAATAACTATAAATTTTAAAACTATGAATGTAAAAACTATTTTAGCCATTGCTATTTTTAGCACTGCGGCTTATGCCACATCTGCACAAACTACAATTAAACCTGTAAGTACTATCAAAAACGATAGACAAAGAATACGCCAAGGTGTAAAAAGTGGTGAACTCACAAAAGCCGAGGCTACAAGATTGAGAGCACAAACAGCAAAAGTAAACCAAGAGCGCAAAGACTATAAAGCAGATGGTGTAATAACAACTGATGAGCGTAAAGATCTTAGACAAGACAAAAAGAAATTAAGTAGAAGAATATACAATCAAAAACACGATGGCCAAGCAACACATTAAAACCAGTTTTTCAATTTTAAAAAAGGTAATTTTCATTTGAAGGTTGCCTTTTTTATTTCTATTATTTGATAACCGGCATGTTAAATTTTTTTGCAAACTGCTTTTATCTTTACATTTACACATTAAACTACTTTAATATGCTCCTTAAAAAAATAGATGTAGTAGATTCCATTTTGCCTAAAGATTTTAAAACAAAATATTATAATACATGTACGCCACTTATTATAAAAAACATAGCAAAAAGTTGGCCCGCTTACAAAAAATGGAACTGGGATTATTTTATTGAAACTGTAGGGCAAAAAGAAGTGGGTGTTTACAATAATGTAAAAAGTGATTCTTATACTCCAATAAACACAGCAGATGATTACATGAAATTTGGTGATTATTTGCGAAAGGTAAAAGCGGGGCCATTAGATTTAAGAATATTCCTTTTCAATATTTTTCAACATGCACCAAACATTATGCATGATTTTACTTGGCCCGATGAG
>JAYTGY010000179.1:0-23981 GCA_043733065.1 Ferruginibacter sp. | reverse complement strand
ATAAATATTTAGGCCTTCGTTTTCTGTACCCACCCAAATTCGGCCTTTGCTGTCTTCAAACAATTTATTAATGCTATTACTACTTAAACTTTTGGCATTATAAGGGTCGTTGGTAAATACTTTAAAATTATAGCCATCATATCTATTTAGCCCATCTTTTGTACCTACCCACATAAAGCCTTCTTTATCTTGCAAAATATCGTAAACCATACCCTGCGATAATCCTTGTGTAGCAGTAATACTCTCATAGGTACGTGGAATCTGCGCTTGAACATGTATATATGCACATATGAGCACAAAAAACACAAAAGTTTTAATGGTAGCAAATGGCTTTATCATTAAACAACAAAATTTAATTTCAATTTAATATTATATGTAAAATAAACCTGATCGATTGCAAATAGGCGAGAGCAGTCGGATAAGACAAATTTGTCTTTCAGATTATCTTCAAGGGGAACGGGAATTACAAAGTGCGAAAAAAAAATCAATAAAAACTAGAATTGCATTACATTTTTTTATAAAATGGCGATTTTATCCTATTCACACACAGTTTATCCTATATTTTGGTGGAAATGTACAACATTTTGATTAATATATATACAACAAAACTATAATTTGATTAGATATTTGCATTATCATTTGTGGACATCTATTGTTTACGGGGGTGAGCTTTATAGCTGCCACAAATGATATTTCTCAAAAAAGTAAGCAGTTAACAGGCATTTACTGTTAGCAGCACTTTTTTTTAAATATCATACCTATTTTTTGAAAAGCAATCTGGCTCTAAGAATAATATATCCTACAATATTAAAATAGTGCCCCTAACACTATAATAAACCACCGCCCCCTTAACGGTGAGGAAAAGACAACAATATTGTATTAACCATTTTTTTAAAAATATTACCATGTATCATTTTACCATACTCCTAAGCATTTCAAAAAAATTGTCTTTAGTATTATTAACTATTAAAAGGAGAATTGCTTATGTAGCTTTTTTTCTTTTAACAAGTTTGCTAAGTTTTACTTCACAAAAAGTATCTGCACAAGCTGCAGGTGATTATAGAAGTATAATTAATGGCGGTTTACCAGTAACGGTAAATTGGGAAGACGCATCTACCTGGGAAAGGTATGATGGTAGTATTTGGATTGCTGCATCAGTGGCACCAAATTTTAATGATGGTGTAATTACTGTTCAAAGCCCAACTTATATAAAGATAAATAGCAACTTAACTATTGATCAAACCGTAATACAAAATGGTGCTACTATACAGCCTAGCAGTGCTGGGGCAACACTTACAATAAATAATGGCGTAGGTACCGACCTTGAGCTTAATGGCTTTGCAGCCTCGGTTTGGGCAAACAATCATTTGCTTAATGTAACTAGTGGTGCATTAGTTGATGGAATAACTTCTAGCATACAATACAGAGGGTTAACGCTTATTAATAATGGTACTATTAATGCAACTTTAAACCCACGACCCGATGTGGCTAGTACAACCATAAGTGGTAATGGTACTTTTGCCATTTTAAGAGTATCTAATAATAATGGTTGCTTTTTAGCATCTAACCAAACCATTACAAGTGCATTGCAATTTGAATTTGGAAATTTAAATACAGGTGTCAATAAAATTATACTTACAAATGCTGCTAGTGTACAAAACCTCTCTGCTACGGATTATTTTGTAAATGGTAATTTAGAAATGCAATATTCATCAGGCACATCAACAAAAATATATCGCATTGGTGATGCTAATGGTTATAGGCCAGTAACACTTACTTTGTTTAACACAACGGGGGTTGGTGGCGTTAATGTAAGAACTATAAATTCTGAACATCCAAATACTGCAACCTCAAATATTGATGTTTTTTTAAACATGAATCGCTACTGGAGTTTTACAAACAATGGCTTAACTTTTACTAATGTACAAGCCACTTTAAATTGGGACCCTAGCGAGCAAGATGGAGGCACAAACTCTACACTTTTTAAAGTAGGCAGATTTGATGGCTCTACTTGGACTTATCCAACAGTAAGCAGCCCAAATCCAACCAATATCACCATAACTGGATTTAATAGTTTAGGCGATTTTCAAGTTGGGCAACTAGTATGTACTGTAAACATACCTGATTCACTTTTTAAAGCAGCATTGTTAGCCAATGCTGCTATAAATACCAATGCTGATGGAGAAATACAATGCACTGAAGCACTTGCATACACAGGAAGTATTAATGTAAGTAACTTAGTTATTAATAACCTTACAGGTATTGAAGCTTTTACAAATATTACTTCTTTAAATTGTTCTAATAATAATTTAACTAGTCTTAATATAACTGCAGATACGAGTTTAGTATCCATTGATTGTTCTTCAAATAACATCAACAACTTTAACTTCACACCCAATACAAACATTACCAGTTTACAGATTTTTGCAAATCAACTCTCAGGCACATTAAACCTTTCTGCTTGTACCAATTTAGTAAATATAAATTTTGGCAACAACCAAATTACAAGTGTGCTATTCCCTGCAACAAATACGTTGGGTGTTATTAATTGTCCTAATAACTTACTTACTGCAATAAATGTAACGGCTAATCCTAACTTAACAAATTTAACTTGCACAAACAATGCTATTACAAGTTTAGATTTAAGCCAAAACAGCATTCTGAATAATCTTTTTTGTAATATTAATCAACTTACAAGTTTAAATATTCAAAATGGTAATAACACAAATCTTGGAGCCTTTAGTACATTAAATAATCCTTTATTAACCTGTATAAAAGTTGATAATGTAGCTTACATGAATACTAACTGGAATGCAGCTAAAGATGCAGGCGCTACTTATAGTACCAATTGCAACCCTGTAGTAAATATTCCAGATGCAAATTTTAAAACTGCATTATTGGCCAACGCTTTAATAAATACAAACGCTGATGGCGAAATACAGGTAAGTGAAGCCGCCGCTTTTAATGGATTTATCACTGTTAATGGATTAGCTATTTCAAGTTTAACAGGTATAGAAGCTTTTCCTTTAATTACGGCTTTAGATTGTAGTAGTAATAGTTTAACTACGCTGGATGTTTCGGCCAATACCAATTTGCAAAATTTAAGTTGTGGTAATAATAATTTAACTGCACTAAATCTTAGTACAAATGCTAATTTACAAGCTTTGAATTGTGGCCTTAATAACATTAGTAATTTAATACTTACCGGTAACGCAACACTAAACACAATTTTAGTATTTTCAAATGCATTAACAGGCACTTTAAACCTTACTCCCTATACAAATTTAATTACACTAATCTGTTCTGATAATCAATTAACTGGTTTAAATCTTCCTACTACAAATACGCTTACAGGTTTGCAGTGTCAGCAGAATAATTTAACGGCTTTAAATGTATCTGGCTATCCTAATTTGACAACGTTTTTTTGTTACAACAATAATATTACAACTTTAGATGTAAGTGCAAATACTGCGCTTACTGCTTTGTATTGTTCTGATAATTCGTTAACCAGTTTAAACATACAAAACGGCAATAATACTAACCTCTCTACTTTTGTTGCAACCAATAATCCATTATTATTTTGTATAAAAGTTGATAATGTTGCTTACATGAATACCAACTGGAGTACGGCTAAAGATGCTGTGGCTACTTATAGTTTAACCTGCCCATTAAATGCGTCAGGTGCTGCTTTAAATTTTGATGGTATTAATGATAAAATAATTGTAAGCAATGGTGTTAACCTCTCCAATAAATCATTCTCAGTTGAAATGTGGCTGAAGAAAAACGCTAATATAGATTATGATGTTGCGTTTGCGCAAGGACCAAACTTTGGTCAAAACAAAACACTTCATATTGGATTTGCTCCCGGAGGCAATACCTTCTTTTTTAATTTTTACCAAAACGATCTGAATGTTCCAGTAACACCCGATTTAAACTGGCACCATTGGGCCTGTACTTTTGATAATTCAACAAAGCAAAGGAAGATATACAGGGATGGCTTGTTAATTGCGTCCGATACTTCTGCCTCAACATTCCTCGGTGATGGAAGTACAGCTATGTATATTGGTGACAATGCTTATGGTTCTAATAATTTCGATGGTAGTATTGACGAATTGAGGGTGTGGAATACGGTAAGAAGCCAGGCACAAATTTTGGCTGGCTTAAACTGCGAAGCACCTGCCCAGGCTGGTTTATTGGCAGCTTATCATTTCAACCAGGGTATTGCAGCGGGCAGCAATTTGACAGAGACTTCATTAACGGATAGCAGCGGAAATGGATATAATGGTGCGCTGCAAAATTTTTCGCTTACAGGTACCACATCTAACTGGATTGCACCTGGCGGCGTAGTTACAGGAACGATTTGTTGTAATGTAAAACTAACCACATCTGCAGCCGATACATTAATAGTATGTATAGAAAGTGGACAAACAACAGGTAGCGTAACATTACTAGCAACAGGTGGTACAGCTCCTTACAACTATGGCGGTAGCCCTACAACAAATCTTGCTCCTGGTGTTTACAATTATACCGTTACTGATGCTGTTGGTTGCACAGCTTCTACTACATTAAGGGTAATACGTACCAATTGTATTATTCCTTATTATGCCCCACCAACAAATGACACTACAGCAAACTTAATAGGTGCAGAGCTTACGCAATTATATAACTTTCCCAATTCGTTGGTGGATACAACAGCAACCAATAATATTTTTCTTATAGAAGACAGTACAGTACTAATAGAAGTAATAATTACAAATGTTGCAAATTATCAAACAGTGAAAGCGTTATTGCAAACTGCAGCGTATGGTATGACCAATTTTATTGACAATGGAGATTCCTCACTCATCATTACTGGCTTTTTTCCAATTGCAAATTTGCCATTGCTAAATGCATTGACACAATATATTAAATATGTACGCCCTTACTTTACGCCAATTGCATCTAGTCATTTAGGTTTAACGGTTACACAAGGAGATAAGTCTATGCGATCTGATAAAGCAAAAGAGGCTTGGAAAATTTCCGGAAAAAATATTAAAATTGGTGTAATTTCTGACAGCTATAATACCAAGTTTGGTAACCCAGCACAATTGGATGTACTAAATGGTGATTTGCCTGGCACTGGAAATCCTGTTTACACATTACCTGTAAACGTTGCAGAAGAATATCCTTACGGTAGAGCAACAGACGAAGGGCGTGCGATGCTGCAAATTGTACATGATGTAGCGCCCGATGCTGCATTGTATTTCCGCAGTGGTTTTATAAGCGCAAGTAATTTTGCCGAAGGTATTTTAGCCTTGAGAGACTCTGGTTGCAATGTAATTGTAGATGATATTACTTACATAACAGAGCCGTTTTTTAGTGATGGCGTAATAGCAAAAGCTGTAGATGAAGTTACTGCAAGTGGGGTAAGTTATTTTACTTCAGCAGGTAATTTTGGTACAAAATCTTACGAAGGTATTTTTGCGCCTATTGCCCCTCCAGCAGGCTATGTGGGTGAGGCGCACGATTTTGGTGGTAGAAACTTTTATCAAAATATTGCGCTTACAAAAGGTACTTATACCATTACACTTCAGTGGGACGATAAATTTTATTCTGACAAAGATGCACTAGGTGCATTAAACGATTTAGATATTTATTTAGTAGATCAATTTGGTAGTAGAAAATTTGGTTTTAATAGAAATAATTTATTCGGCGATCCATTTGAAGTTTGTCCATTTGTAGTATTGGCAGATGTAGATGCAAAGATTATTATTACTAGAAAAGGAGGCAGCCGAAACGTGCGTTTTAAATATGTAATTTATAGAGGAGAAGGCACGATTACAGGTAATACACAAGGTACAGGCACCGTGCTTGGGCAAGCCAATGCTGCAGGCGCAATCACTGTAGGAGCGGTGCTTTACACAAACACACCTGAGTACGGCAATGCTCCAAGTGTAGCATCATTTTCATCAAGAGGTGGTACTTTGATAAATGGCAATAACAGGTTTAAGCCAGACATTACTGCACCAAATGGTGTAAATACAACCGTAAATTTTGGTGGTGTAAATATTGATAGTGACCCTTTTCCTAATTTCTTTGGTACATCTGCCGCTGCACCACATGCTGCAGCTGTAGCCGCTTTGCTAATGGAAGCAAAGAAAAAATATTTCAACGGCGTATCATTTACAGGACCGCAAATGAAAACGGTTTTGCAAACAAGTGCCATTGATATGGACACCCCTGGCTATGATGTAAATTCTGGTTATGGATTTATACAAGCAGATGCAGCATTGAAAACTTTCTCTACTCCTTTTCCATTGGTGGAAAGTATGCGCTTACAGGATTCTGCTTACACAGCAGGTATAAATCCTGTAAATATTATTATTAAAGGAGAGTATTTTAGCAATAATGCAAAAGTAATTTTCCGCTACGATACCTTACCAGCAGTTGTTACAAATAATGGAAAACAACTTACTGCAAGTATTCCTGCTTTTGTAGGTAATCCTCCTTTGGTAATTTATAACCCAGGTATTACTCCCAACAATTTAGATGGTGGCAAAAGCGATTCGTTGTATTTCTTCGGAACAATGCCAGCCAATGTAACCGTAACGGTGAATAGTGCATTGAAAAAATTTGGTGAAAGAATTCCTGCTTATTCTATTGCGGTAAAAATAAATAATGTGCCTTTAGCATCAACAGGGTTAACACTCGCTGACCTTGGATTAACAGATGTTACGTACTCATCATCTGCAAATAGCCAGAGCAATATTGGTTTGTATTACAGACGTGCTTCTTCATCTGTAACAAATCTTTCATTGCCTGCTTCCGTTGCATTATCTGCATTGTACAATTACAATTTTGTAGATGGATTGTTAACCATAAACAGAATGCCGCTAACCATTACACCAAAAGATACTATGGTAGCTTATGGCAGAGCTATAAAAGGAAAACTATTAAAATTTAATTACACATACAATGCTTCGTTGGTAGATCCGTTGGAGCAAACTGCTTTTTTAGACTCATTAAAAGTTACGCACCAAAGACCCATGAGCAATGCCGTGATATTAATAAATGCCAAACAAGCGGTAAATGGATTGACAGCTGCTGATTTTCTCAATATGAGTTTTATGACTACCGATAAAGCTGCAGCAAATGCAAAGCAAGCTGTAAATGCTAAGCAAGCTGTAAATGGAATTGTAAATGATACTACCATTTTTGTTCCACTAGATCCTGCATCTATTTACGATTATCAAAATGATTCAGCAAATGCTACACTTAGAAATGCAAAGCAAGCAGTAAATGCAAAACAAGCAGTGAATGCTAAAGCTGCTGTAAATGCTAAGCAAGCCGTAAATGGTTTTGCAACAGTAAATGCTAAGCAGATGGTGAATTCTAAACAAGCGGTAAATGCTAAGCAAGCAGTAAACAGCAATAGCTTTAATGATGAAACCAATGAGAATGTGGTATTGATTGTAGATTCATTGGATGTTTACACAGATCCTACAGATTCATTGTCTGGGTTCCAATCTATGAATATGGTTTCTGGATATACTGTTGGTAATTGGTTGATAGCACCAGGTGTATTAATATCTGAAAACTTTGATATCACTTATGGTTTAGGACATCTTACTATTATACCAGATACATTAATAGTAAAAGCAAAAGATACCATTTCAGGTTGCAATGGTGAACAACCTATTTATAAAAGCACAAAAACAATTTACCAATATGAAGATGCAGATAGTAATGTAGTTGCAACAGGCCCTATATTTACTGTTCGTAATAATTTAAATGTAAATGTAGGTACAGGTAATCTTGCTCCTGGTACTTATCAAATTATTCCTTCTGCATTGGTGCAACAAGATGTTGTACCAAATTATTATCCTATTTACAGAAACGGAATATTAAGCGTTGGAAACCCTGCACCAACAATTACTATTACCCAACCATCATGTAATGTATCCACAGGTGTTGTAGCTATTACATCATCTACATTGTTATTAACCTTTAGCCTAGATGGAGGAGCATTCATTACATACCCAACTGGAGGATTCATAGTAACAGCGGGTAATCATACATTGAGGGCTCGAAATTCAATAGGTTGCATATCTCCAAGCAACAGTTTTAAAATTATTCCATTTATTTATGTAGTGTATGCAAAAAACATAGTTGATCTAGGAGAGAACCATAATATATTTGGCAATATAGGTATAACGGCATCAAATGGAGTAGCCATTTTTAGGAAAAATGACATACTCGATCCTTATGTAGTAAGGGCAAAAAATATTACAGTAACAACTCCATTAACGGTTAATAATAAATTCTTTGTTTCTGCAACCGATGGCCCTGTAGTAACCTTCCTACCATATGCGGGCGGCAGCTTATCTGGAAGTTACATCCGAACTACAAACGGCACTGTACCCGCAGGCAACTATCTCAATCTTACTATTAAAAAAGGCGTAATAGCCACCATTAATGGCAGCAATTATGGAAACATAATTATTGAAGATGGTGCACAGGTAACTTTTACTAGCACAAACATTAACCTGATTCAGTTGCAATTAATAAAAGCCAATTCTTCAGGCATTAGCAGTATAAATTTCAGTAGCACTGCAGTTGTGAGGGTAAGAGATTATGTATTAATAGCGCAACGGTCTCGTTTAAATGTTGGTGGTCCTAAAGTAGTATTCCATCTTCCTTCAAGTAAAGTTTTTGAAATAGTAGGAAACAATTCTGTGGTTAATGTGGATATTAATAGTCCAGATGGAACGCTATTATTATCTGCTAATAATATCACTATGACAGGATTGTTTACCGTTAAAGAAGTGAAAGCATCACTTGCCAGCAGTGTAAACTGGTTTGCTACTAACTATTGCACACCAACTCCATTCTTACGCTCATCAAACGCCCAGCCAGCTATTGATATAAATGAAGATGTAGCTCTGGTAGAAATGGAACAAATAGAAAAAGAGGAAGTGATAACGGAATTAATGGTTACAGTTATGCCAAACCCAAGTCATAATTATTTCAACTTGGTTATTAAAAGTGATGATATGAAAACCCCGTTAACAGTAACTATAATGAATATGCATGGCAATATTATTTTTAAACAAAAAACCATTGCAGGCTCAACCGTAAAAGTTGGAGAAACGAGATGGGCTAGCGGAATGTATGTTGCTGAAATTATACAAGGAGAGAAAAGAAAACTTATAAGGTTAGTAAAGTTATAGGTAAGGGAGATTATTAATTGGGGGGATGTTTTTTTACCCCCCTTTTTCTGCTTTACGCTTTGTTTGTAAAACTTAAATAAAAGAAATGAAGATAAAAAAAATGGCAAGAAATATTTTAATGAACATTGTTTTTTTTAGTTGCATTTGTACATCCGCTTTGGCAAACGAAGTGGATAGTTTAAAAAAAATACTCTCAACAACCATTGCTGATAGCACAAGAGTAGATGTATTAAATGCATTATGTAAAAGTTTGTTTAATACAAATCCTGACACTTGCATAATAATTGCCAGTTCCGCAAGATTACTTGCAGAGCAAATAAATTACAAACCTGGTTTGGCACTTGCTTTTAAAAACATTGGTAAAGGTAATTACCTTGGAGGAAAATATAAAGAAGCTGTGATAAACTGGCAACAAGCAATTGAAGTTTATAAATTATTAAATGATAAAAAAGGCGTTGCCAATATGCTGAGTAACCAAGGGGCAGTTTATTATAATCAAGGAGATGATGCAAAAGCACTGGAACTTCATTTACAATCTCTAAAAATGTCGGAGGCGCTAAATGATACTTTACGAATACTTACATCACTCACCAATATTGGTGGCGTATATTCAAATAAAGAATCTACAAGGAATAAAGCATTGGAATATTTTCTCCGTTCTTATAATTTAAGCCTTGCCTTAAAAGATGATTATTCAATTGGCACATCATCAGTAAATTTAGGAGAACTATATTACAAGCTTGGAGATGATACAAAGGCGCTTAAATATTTACACCAATCCGAAAAAGCATACAAGGGTACAGAAGATCTTCCTTATACACTTAATTATATTGGCAGGGTTTTAACAAGGCAAAAAAACTTTGAAAAGGCAATACAAATTCATACACAGGCGTATGAGCTTTCTAAAAAACTAGATACAAAACTAGATCAAACGCAATCGCTTGTTGCGCTAGCACAGGCTTACAAAGCAAGTGGAGACATAGCTTCGGCCATTAAAGCTTTTCAGCAATCTGTAGAAGTAGCCATACCACTTAATGCAGTTGTTGAAATGAAAGATGCATACCAAGGCTTATCAGAATCGTATTCTCAAGAAAAAGATTATACCAATGCATTCAAATACCAAAATTTATTACTTGCTGTAAAAGATTCTATTTACAACATCAATACAGATAAAAAACTAGGGACACTACAATTTGGTTTTGACCTAGAAAAGAAAGAAGGAGAAATTAGTTTATTAAACAAGAATAAAGAAATTCAACGAAGAGAAATACAAAGACAAAAAATTGTAAAAACTGGTTTTATAGGTGGTTTTATTGCCGTACTATTATTTGCCTCAGTATTTTTTAAACAACGTAACAAAATTAGCAAAGAGAAAAAAAGAAGTGAAAAATTATTGTTGAATATTTTACCAGCTGAAACTGCAGAAGAATTAAAAGCTACAGGTACTGCAAAAACAAAACGGTTAGATTTGGTAAGTGTGCTTTTCACAGATTTTAAAAATTTTACTCAAGCAAGTGAAATACTTACTCCGGAAGAATTGGTAGCTGAAATTAATTATTGCTACAGTGAGTTTGATCGTATTGTGGAAAAATATGGAATAGAAAAAATAAAAACCATTGGCGATTCATATATGTGTGCGGGTGGGTTACCTGTAAGCAATAACACACATCCATTTGATGTAGTGTGTGCAGGATTAGAGATGGTTAAATTTATAGAAACAAACAAACAAGAGAGAATAAAAAATGGCTTACCATATTTCGAATTGCGCTTAGGTATTCACTCAGGGCCTGTTGTTGCAGGCATTGTGGGCATCAAAAAATTTGCTTATGATATTTGGGGCGATACGGTAAACACTGCATCTAGAATGGAAAGTAGCGGAGAGGTTGGCAAAGTAAATATTAGTGGCAGCACATATGAATTAGTAAAAGATAGATTCAATTGTATTTATAGAGGTAAAATTGAAGCAAAAAATAAAGGTTTTATTGATATGTATTTTGCTGAAGGCATGAAAGAAAATAAAGTAGAAACATTTACCAATTACCTCGCAGAGATACAGGCGAATTAAAAAAGCTTGATATCATTGAGGTGTCAAGCTGAGGCACTCATAAAATAGATTTTAAGCTCTTTGCAAATGACATTTAAGAAAAGTTTTCTGCAGCTTCACTGCAAAAAATACGGTTTGCCACAAAGGCGCAAAGGCACGAAGTAGAAAAAATGCTACGCATTTTTCCTTTGAGTCTTCGATTCTTTGTGGATAAAATTAATTTTTGTAAAAAATTATTAATTAGCCTTTTAGTAAACATGTCATTAGCAGCTTGTCGAAGCTGGTCTGTATAAACTAACCCGCCGACAAGCTCAGGCTGACAGCTTTAAAATTTTAGAATAAGGCCTATTATAAAACAAAAAAATATGGAAAATTCAACAAAAAGCACGGTTACCAACAAATACGTTTTTGTAAAAAATAAAAATACCGCCATGAGCTATAAACACAAAGCCGATAAGGTAGATTGGAAAATGGTAAAGTCGCCAAAAAATATTTTATTAATATTGATAGGTACAGGTCTTGCTGTACTTGCCATGAAAGGGTTTATGATACCTAATAAGTTTTTAGATGGAGGCATAACAGGTATATCCATTTTACTCCACGAAATATTCCACATCAATATTAGTTTTTTAGTAATTATTTTAAATGTATTGTTTATTTATTGGGGTTATAAAAGAATTGGAAAAACTTTTGCAGTACAAACTTCGTTTGCGGTACTGTTGCTTTCAATAGGCTTGCTTTTTGTAAATATAAATCCCATTACCCACGACAAATTATTGATTGCCATTTTTGGCGGTATATTGATGGGCACAGGTGTTGGGCTTGTAATAAGAGGTGGTGGTGTAATAGACGGTGCCGAAGTAATTGCAGTTTTTACTGGAAAAAAAACTGGCTTTTCTAACAGCGAAATTATTTTATTAATAAACGTAATCATTTTTGCCGTTGCTGCATCTCAATTTGGTATTGAAACCGCTATGTACTCCATCATTACATATTTTACCGCCACAAGGGCTATCAATTATGTGGTAGATGGTATTGAAGAATTTACAGCCATGAACATTGTTTCAGCTCAACATGAAGAAATAAAAAATGTTTTAGTTAATGATTTGGGAAAAGGCATTACGGTTTATAAAGGCGAAAGAGGTTACTTACCAGGCAGCTATGACATTCGCACCGATTGTGAAATAATTGTAACCATCATTACCCGTTTAGAAATAAAACAAATTCAAGATGCCATTTTACAAATAGATCCTAAAGCATTTATTTATGTGCAAAGCATTAAAGAAGCTTCTGGTGGTATATTAAAACACAAAGCACATGCAAAATAAACTTACGATGAAACAATTTGTAATTGGCATGCTCAAAGAAAAGCTATCAGCAAATTATTACTATCATAATTATGAACACACATTGTATGTGCAAGAAAAAGCCATTGAAATAGGTACGCATGAAGGCTGTACTGAAAAAGAAATTGAACTATTAAGCGCTGCAGCTTTATGGCACGACACTGGCTACATAAATATATATACTGGCCACGAAGAAGCAAGTTGTTTGCTTGCAAAAAAATATTTACCAGAGTATGGCTTTTCCGAAAAAGACATTGAAAAAATAATAGGAATGATAATGGCTACCAAAATACTGCAAAAACCAAAAAATAAATTAGAAGAAATTTTGGCCGATGCAGATTTAGAATATTTAGGAACAGATAGAGTAGCTGAGAAAGCGCATCTTTTATTTAAGGAATTACAGGTTTTAAACCCATCGTTAAACAAACAAGCATGGGATAGAATGCAAATTACCTTTTTAGAAACGCACCATTATTTTACAAATTATTGTAAAAAAAATAAAGATCCTTTAAGACATAGTTATCATAAAAATTTGATAGATGCTAAGAAATAATTTAGTAATAACTATTATCAAAAACATAAAAAAAAATTCAAGTCCCATCGCATTTTAAGTTATTTTTTTAAAATGACAGATTTATCCTACCCCCGCACAATTTGTACTATAAATTGATGAAAATATACTAATGAATGATGAATATGTACACCACGAAATTTTCATTAGTGTGGAAATTTGCAGTATCATTTTGCAGATTAGCAATAAACTTCCATAGGCGGTTTGTAGCTGCTACAAGTTGATTTTTTTAAACCCTAGCTTTTGATAACGCAATCTATTTTTTAACTATTAAACAACATTATCATGATTTACAATTTTAATGAAAAGATGAAAATGTTTTTTCTTCTTTTAATGATTATACCTTTTATAGGTATAGGTCAAACGAAAAATTTAATTTCTACTCAAAGGGTATTTCCCAAAATAGACAAAGTGATGGAGTTTGAAAAAGCAATAGCTAACCATGCACAAAAATACCATTCTGGGAATGCATATTGGAGGGTCTTTGACATTCAATCGGGTCCTGATGCTGGAGGTGTACATATAACAGAAGGACCTACTAGCTGGGAGGCTGAGGACACACGTGGATATTTAGGGGCAGAGCACAAATTGGATTGGAATAAAAATGTAGCCATTTATTTAACTGATAGGCAGTCTGGCGGGTATTCGGTTTACATCGATTCGTTAAGTACAGTAGCATTGGGTGATTTTTCTGATAAAATAAATATTGCACATGTATTTCCTAAAATAGGGCATAGCGATGATGTTGTAAATATGATAAAGAAATTGAAAAAAACTTGGACAGCTGTAGGTTTAACGGTTGCTGTTTATTCAGTCAGTTCTTCTGGTTCATCGCAATACACTATTGTAACAAGATATAAACAAGGCCTAAAAGAAAGAGCAACTGGTTTTCGTAAACCTTTTAAGGAAGCATATGAATTGGCTAATGGCGAGGGCTCTTATGCCCAATACCTTAAAGATGCTGCAGACTATGTAAATGAAAATTGGAGTGAGTTACTTTTTATGCGAAAAGATTTAAGTTCGAAATAAAATAATTAGCAATTAAAAAAAATGTAAACTATAATTCAGTATCTCGATTCATAAGTATTTGAGCTTTGGAAATGAAATATGAAAAACAAAAAATTGTCTAGAAAAAATATAAGCAAGGATGTGTTTAACCGAAATAGTAATTATCACATCAATCTTTTTATTTTTTTAATTAAGTAACAGAAGGGGTTAAATAAATTTATAATAATCATTAAAAAAAACAATCATGAAAAAAATTATTTTCACTTTAAGCTTTATAGCATTTGGGTTAATAGCATTTTCTCAAAAGGAAGAAAAAAATGGGACTATTTATATAAAACATCCCAATATTAATGCCGTACTAAATTCCACAAAAGCTTACCTCACAAACGATGTAGCTACCAACAGAACTATATATTCTGACACAGCCAAATTTTGGATTTCGGGAATGGAAAAATCAATTCCAATAGAAGAAGCATACAAATTATGGTCATCTGATTTTGATTTTTATAATGATATAAAGATTACTACGGTTGGCTATCCTGATTATTTACACTATTTAGATAAAGACCAACGTTATGTACAATCTTGGTGGAAATGGAGCGGAAAATCAAAAAAAACTGGAGAAACTATAACAATAGATTATGTACAGTTTGACAAATTTAATTTAGCAGGAAAAATAATAGATGAAGGTATTTACGGTGACTTTTCTAAAATGATAAAATAAAAAACAGCTCAGCAGTAAGTAATTATTTGCAGCGTCATTTTATAAAAGCTACAGAAAATATAGCCCTTTTATGATATATAGAATTACATCTGACTGAGTATGAAAAAACTAAATTTGTTTCAAAATTTTAAAGTAGCAGTAGAAACCCATGGCAGAGAAAGGCACAGTATTGCTGCGGGAGATATTTTTTACTGTTATATTTTTATTAATAAATAGTTTTAAAAATTAGATGGCTACCTTATATTAAAATCATTGTGCTATACAAAACTTGATTAAGTAGTGCAAAATAATGCCTACAAAATATTTAGTAGTTTATTTTAAAGTAATCGTATTGAAAAATATGGAGGCGGTATTTTTACTAAACACTCAATTTTTAACCTTTAAAAATTATTATTATAAACAACAATTCCTCTTTAAGGTTGACCAAATTATATACACAAATATTTTAATATGTAAATAATTTCATTTAACTTACGCCTGCATTACTTAATAGATACATGATTTAGCCAACAATATTACAAAACCGTTAAAATAAATTAATATGAAACATTTTAATTTTTGGAAATTTATAATGCTACCCATATTGCTTGTAGTATTTATTTCTTGCGGTTCCAACACTACAAAAGAAAATAATAAAACGCCAGACAACTCCTCTACTAACAAAGATGAACCAGCGGTTGCAAAAAATAATGAGGTATTAATCATTCAGCATAAAGTAAGCAATTTCAATAAATGGCTGAACCTGTACGAAGCCCATGATTCTATTAGACAAGCATATGGCTTACATAACTATATACTTGGCCGTGCAATGAAAGACACAAACATTGTGATAGTAATTTTAAAAATGGACAATGTAACAAAAGCAAAAGAATTAATGACATCTGCAGATTTAAAAAGCAGAATGCAAAATGGTGGTGTAATAGGAGTGCCATCATTTAATTATTTAGAGGTAATATTTAATGACACATCGCCGATAACCCAAACTGCAAGATTAATGATTACCCATCAGGTAAAAGATTGGATAGCTTGGAAAAAAAGTTTTGATGAACATAAAGCCGCAAGAATGAGTGCAGGCTTACTAGACAGAGGACTTGCATACAGTGTAGATGATGCACATTTTGTAGGAATTGTATTGGCAGTTACCGATTTTAATAAGGCAATGGAATTCCAAAATTCGCCAGCATTAAAAGAAAGAATGCAGCAAGCTGGTGTAGAAGGAATTCCTACATTTTTGTACTATAATGTTGTAAAAAAATATTAGCACTTGCAATAATTTTATAAAAAATTAAATATCATGAAAATTATAGCATCATTAAAATTCTTAATTACAGCAATTTTTATAATAACTTTTACTGTACCAACTTCGGCACAAATAGGCGCAGATTTAGAAACAGTTGTTAACGATTTTCAGGCAGCATATAATCGTGGAGATTATACAGCAATAGGAAAAATTTTTACCAGCAATGCCGTAAGGGTAAACACAGATGGTACTACCATAAATGGAGCCGAAAAAATATCTCAAACATACAAAAGTGGTTTTGTGATGTCAACTTTACAAACCACCAATACGGTTACTAATGTTGTTTTTGTAAATGCCAATGAAGCTTCGGTTACTGGCACTTATTCTATAAACGGCAATATTAAATCTAACGGCCAAGAAGTATTTTCGGATGGTGTTTTTGAAAATACTTTTATTAAAGAAAATGGCGTTTGGAAAATTAGTAGAATGCAGTTAAAGGATACCCAATAGAAACAATAAGAAGTAACCCCCCATCCGTCATTGATTCGTATATCATGACGGATTTTTTTAGTTAAAAATAACCATTCTAATAGTAATGTTATGAAAATAATAATTACATGCTGCTTTATTTTGTTTTCTATTTTTATTGTAAATGCCCAACCTCAAAATATAGATACAGTTATACAAAAAATTGCTGCAGAAAAAGATGCTGATATTCGTATAGATTTAATTTATGCGTTATACTTTAAAACATTAGAAACAAACCCAGCATCTGGTATTGAAAATGCACAAAAGGTATTATTGCAATGCCAAAAAGATGAAGATAAAATTGGAGAAGCAATGGCACTAAGCATTACAGGTGCAAATTATCGACAACTGGGAAATACAATAAAAGGCTTATCGTATAATTTTAAAGCATTAGAAATAGCAGAAAAAATTGGCAATTCAAAATTAATAGCTATCATAAAAAATGCCATTGGAAATGTATATAACGATAGAGAAGATTTTACTAAAGCAATAGAATTATATCATACTGCAGAAGCATATTCAGTACAGATAAAAAATGAAAAAATACAACTTTTTGCATTAACAAATTTAGGCACAGCGTATCTCTCTTTAAATAAATTAGACTCAGCATTAATGTTTACACAGAGGGCTTATGAGCTTTCATTAAAAAATAAATATACAGATTATTTAAGTACCATACTTACACAACTAGGTGGCATACAAGGCAAGCTAGGCAATAAAACACTAGCTGCTAGTTATTATAATTTATCTATTGAGGAAGCACAAAAATCCTTTTTTCCTCGGCAGTTATATTGGGCTTATATGGGCTTTGCAAATTATAATTACGATAACAACAATATAGACTCAAGTATATTGTATGCAAAGCGAGCAATTAATGTAATAAAACAAATAGATTTTCAAAACCTAATTATTAAACCTGCAAAATTGCTTTTAGATATTTATGAAAATACGAATAGCGATAGTGCCATAAAATATTTAAAAGTTTATAGAACTGCCAATGAAAATATGTTTAGCACAAAAACAATACAGCAAACACAATTAATGACGCTTGAAGAGGAAATAAGGCAAGGAGAATTGGCCACAGAAAAAGAAGTACAAGCTACACAACGTAAACTTAATATCCAATACATTTTAATAGCCATGGGTATTGTAAGTTTTATTATTTTATATTTATTACTTAGCAGAAGAATTATTACTAATCCAAAATTAATAGAATTTTTTGGCGTAGTAGCCTTGCTCATTGCATTTGAATTTCTTAATTTATTGTTACATCCTTTTTTAGAAACCTTTACACACCACTCTCCTATTTTAATGTTGTTGGCATTGGTTTGTATAGCATCGCTTTTAGTGCCGCTGCATCATAAAATAGAAAAATGGGCAAAAGTAAAACTGGTGGAGAAAAATAAAAAAATACGATTGGCAAGTGCTAAGAAAACGATTGAAGAGTTGGACACAAAGCCAGCCGACAAATCAGCATAGAAGCACGAACATATAATATTGTACTATGCGACTTACCCGTTAAATTCACCAAATGAAAAAGATAATAATAGTTTTTTTACTCTTCCCATTTTATTTATTGGCACAAAGACAGGATTACCTCGATAGCTTGAAGCATGCATTGAATACTAGTACTACAGATTCTGCAAGATTCATGAACCTCTATTGGCTAAGTATTACGTATGCCGAAAGTGATCCGGATTCGGCTATTCATTACGGACAAGAGACGCTCGCATTCACCGCCAAGCGTAAAGACAAATTACCCGCATGGACAGAGTGGAATAGCAGTAATGTACTTGGTTGGGCATTGTGGAGTGCCGGTAATTATCCTGATGCACAGCAATATTTTTTTCAGCAATTAGCGCAAAGCGAAGCCATAAAAGATACATTTGGCATTTATCAGGCTTATGGTAACCTGGGCGGGCTTAACCGCAATGAAGGCAATTACAAAGCGGCGATAGAGTACTACAAAAAAAGTTTGTCGTTTTATCACGAACAGGAAGTAATATGGTGGCAGGCCACCGTTTTTCTAAAGATGAGCGACCTGGCAAAAGCTTATGAGCAAACTGATGTTTTAGATTCCGCCCTTTTGTATGCCCAACGATCTATGCAACTGCAATTGAAGCTTTATGGTAAAGGAACAAATTTTATTTCGACCAATGTTTTAGGAACAATCTATTCCAAGTTGGGGCAACCAGCATTAGCCATGGATTATTTTAATTCATTTTTAAAGGGCACTGGAAATGATCCGATATATATAAAAGATAAAGCGTCTTGTTTTTATGAAATAGCAAAACATTTTGAGCGGAATAAACAGTACGATTCGGCCGTTATTTATGCCCAGCAAGCATTTCAATTGAACGAAAAACATGCATTTAAAATCAACATCTTAAATACAAGCAGTCTGCTCAGCAAATTATATCAGTTAACCAAACAAACAGACAGCGCCTTCAAATACCTCAATTTAAAGGAAGAAATACAGGAAGATATGTTCAGTAAAGAAAAACTAAGCCGGATGCAAACGCTTGATTTCACTGAACAACTTAGACAAAAGCAAATGGAGATTACGGAACAAAACGAAAAGCAGGAACGTAGTCATAATCTGCAACTGATCATTTTAGCCATTTCTATCATTAGTGCTATCATTTTATTTTTATTGATCAGCCGAAGCGTAATTGTAAGCCATAAATTTGTCAGCTTTTTAGACGTGGTTGTATTGCTGGTAGTATTTGAATATATCAACCTGCTTTTACATCCTTTTTTAGAACGGATTACTCACCACTCTCCGGTATTGATGCTGCTGGCATTGGTTTGTATTGCAGCATTACTGGTACCGCTTCATCATAAATTAGAGCATTGGGCTACAGCAAAATTGGTGGAGAAGAATAAAAAGATACGGTTGGCCAATGCTAAAAAAACGATTGAGGAATTGGAGAAGGAGTAAGGAATAATGAGGTTATAAATTTGATTTTTTTTAGATGGTCTTGTTTTAAAAGTTTGATAATAAAAAATTTAGATTGACAACATGAAATTATTACTCGCTTAAACTAGCAAAAAAAGCATAGTTTAAGCGAGCAATAAAAACAAATATTATATACTTTGGTTACCAATAACGGACTAAACCCAAATCAATATAGTATTGGCATAGTAGCTAAAGCCATTGAGGCAAAAGACTTTTTTTAGATAAAAAATTATCCGTCTAGTCTATACTAAGCAACTAAAATAAGGGAGGGTAATTGCTAAAAAGAAACTTAATTTCACTTTGTAAAAAATAGGTCATGAAAAAATATTTCTTTCTCTTACTTTTTCCTCTACAATTAACTGCACAACATTTTTCCTCTACAGAAATTGCTCGCTGGCAAAAGCAATCGCAAAATGTTACTATCATTAGAGACAACTGGGGCATACCACATATTTATGGCAAAACAGATGCAGATGCAGTTTTTGGTTTACTATATGCGCAATGCGAAGATGATTTTAAAAGAGTAGAATTGAATTATATTGAAAAGATGGGTCGTATGGCCGAAGTAAAAGGTGAAACATTTTTACAAAACGATTTATACATTAAACTCATTATTGATTCTGCAGATGCCGTGGCAGATTATAAAAAATCGCCAGCGTGGTTAAAGAAATTATTGAATGCTTATGCAGATGGAATAAATTTTTACTTGTATAAAAACCCACAAACGAAACCTGCATTACTAAACAGGTTTGAGCCATGGTATCCACTCCTGTGGACAGATGGTAGCATTGGTGCCATAAGCACTGGCACTATTACAGAGGCAGATGTAAACAATTTTTATCTCGATGGCAAAGCGCCAATTGTTGCAAAAGCAAACATATTTGAAGAAAATACAACTGGTTCCAATGGCTTTGCCATAGCACCTTCCAAAACAAAATCGGGCAATGCAATCTTATATATTAACCCACATGTTACATTTTATTTTAGACCAGAAGTGAATGTAACAAGCAATGAAGGCTTAAATGTATATGGGGCAGTTACATGGGGACAGTTTTTCGTTTACCAAGGTTTTAATGAACATTGCGGATGGATGCACACCAGCAGCGCAGTAGATGTTGCAGATATGTATATTGAAAAAGTAGAAAAAAATAATGGTAAACTTTTTTATGAATATAATAAAAAACTATTGCCTGTTAGCGAAAAATTAATAACGCTGCATTACAAAAAAGATAATGCTATTCAAACAAAAATTATTACTTCATACTACACCCATCATGGTCCAATTATGGGCAGCCAAAATAATAAATGGATAAGTGTACGAGGCTATAACCGCTCTTTAAAAAGTATGATGCAAAGTTTTTTGCGTACCAAAACAACAGGGCTGGAAGATTATAAAAAAAATATGTCGCTGCTTAGCAACACATCTAACAATACCGTATTTGCAGATGATAAAGGCAATATTGCTTACTGGCATGGTAACTATGTGCCTCGTAGAGATGCAACAATAAACTGGAGCAATGCTGTGGATGGCACGACAACAGCAACTGAATGGAAAGGCTTGCACACGCTAGATGAGATTGTACATGTGTATAACCCTGCAAGCGGGTGGATACAAAATTGCAACTCTACACCATACACCGTTTCAGGAATAAGCAGTCCCAAAAAGAAAAATTATCCAAACTACATGGCGCCAGATGGTGAAAATTTTAGAGGAATAAATGCTGCAAAATTATTGGGCGGTCAAAATAATTTTACCATCGACAAAACAATTGCTACTGGTTACGATACTTATTTAAGTGCTTTTGAAATATTAATTCCAGCTCTTGTAAACTTGTACGAAAAAAACATTTCTCCAACTGATAGTTTGTTTACACAATTGAAAGAACCGATAGACATTTTAAAAAATTGGGATTATCGTGTAGCAGAAAATTCTGTAGCAACTACGCTAGCTGTAGAATGGGCGCAGAAATTAAATGCAGCCATTCGTAAAATTTATATTGGCGAAGGTGAGCCTGACCAATTAGCGGTTACTAAAAAATTTGCAGCTACTGCTACTGTAAACGAAATGTTTTTGCCATTAGCAGAAGTAATAAATGAATTAAAAAACAAATGGGGCATGTGGCAAATACCATGGGGAGATATTAATCGTTACCAAAGAATTTCATCCGATATTTATCAGCCCTACAAGGATAACGAGCCAAGCTACCCTGTGGCTTTTGCATCTGCACTTTGGGGCATGCTACCCTCGTACAATAGCAAATATTATGAAGGCACAAAAAAAAGATATGGTGTAGCTGGCAATAGTTTTGTTTGTGCTGTGGAGTTTGGTAAAAAAATAAAAGCTAAATCTTTATTAGCTGGTGGCAATAGTGGTAATGCTTCATCGCCTCACTTTACAGATCAATTAGAGATGTACACTAAGGGAAATTTTAAAGAGGTATTGTTTTATAAAGATGATGTATTGAAACATGCGGAGAAAAAATATCATCCAGGGGAATAAGATTTCATCTCTAGTATAATTTAGGTCTTTTCATTTTTCTTTAGAAGATAAATTAAGAAAAGTATAAAATTTTTCCTCTAGTTATAATTTTTATCTTTGCATAAATTAAAAAACGCTAAAGCTTGTTTTAATAACACAAGCGCCATAAAATAATTTTCATGCAAACAGATATTTTAGTAATTGGCTCAGGCATAGCAGGGCTTACGTATGCGCTTAAGGTAGCACAAGAAATGCCGGATAAAAAAATTACCATTCTCACCAAAACACAAAGCGACGAAACCAATACAAAGTATGCCCAAGGCGGCATTGCAGGCGTTACCAATTTTAGCGAAGATAGTTTTGCAAAACATATAGAAGACACTTTGATAGCTGGCGATGGACTTTGTAATCCTCATGTAGTGGAGATTGTAGTAAAAGAAGGTGTAGAAAGAATAAACGAACTCATAGCTTGGGGTGCACAATTTGATAAAGATCCCGATGGTGATTATAGATTGGGCAAAGAAGGAGGCCACAGCGAAAATAGAATTTTGCACCACAAAGATGTAACAGGAAAAGAAATGGAAAGAGCTTTGCTAGAAGCCATAAAAAAATGCAACAACATAAATTTGATAAGCCATTGTTTTGTATTGGATATTATCACACAACATCACCTCGGTTATTTGGTTACAAAAAGCACGCCCGATATTGAATGCTATGGTGTGTATGTTTTAAACCTTGCCACCAACAAAATAGAAAAAATTATTGCAAATATTACATTGCTTGCCACTGGTGGTAATGGGCAAGTGTATCGTAGCACTACAAACCCTGCCATTGCCACAGGAGATGGCGTGGCTATGGTGTACAGAGCAAAAGGCAGAATAGAAAATATTGAGTTTATACAATTTCATCCAACAGCTTTGTATGAAGCAGGCGTGCGTGGCCATTCGTTTTTAATAACAGAAGCAGTACGTGGCGATGGTGGTATTTTGCGCAATGCAAATGGCGAAGCATTTATGGAAAAATATGATGCAAGAAAAGATTTAGCACCAAGAGATATTGTAGCACGTGCCATTGATAATGAAATGAAAATAAATGGAACTGAGTTTGTGTATTTAGATTGTACACATATGAATCAAGAAAAATTTAAAGAACACTTTCCAAACATACATGCAAAGTGTTTAAGCATTGGAATCGACGTTGCAAAAAATATGATTCCAGTTTCGCCAGCTGCACATTATAGTTGCGGTGGCGTAAAAACAGATGAACATGCAAAAACGAGTATAAAAAATTTGTACGCAGCCGGAGAGTGCGCTAGTACGGGCTTGCATGGTGCAAACAGGCTTGCCAGTAATTCTTTATTAGAAGCTATGGTTTTTGCGCATCGTGCATTTGTAGATACTTTAAATTATTTGAAAACGCAGAACTCCATTTCGGAGATCAGGGGGGCTTTTCCCGACTGGAATGCAGCCGGCACAAGCGCTCCAAAGGAAATGATTTTAATAACACAAAGTCTAAAAGAAATGAAACTCCTCATGAGCGATTATGTGGGCATCGTACGCAACAATGAGCGCTTGCACAGAGCAAATCGCAGAATAGATTTGCTTCACGAAGAAACAGAATATTTGTATGAACGTACCGCCGTATCGCCACAGCTTTGTGAGTTGCGAAATATGATAACCGTTTCGTACCTTATTATAAAAAGTGCCGAGCTTCGCAAAGAAAGCAGGGGCTTGCATTTTAATACTGATTATCCAAACAAACAAACAATATTGCAGAATACAATTTTATAAAACACCCAATAATTATTTTTTTGCAAAAATAATTATTGAGCGAACAAAGAAGCAGCTATGTGGAACAGCAGTGGCGACGCTCC